>JAIERC010000039.1 GCA_019747165.1 Sphingomonas sp.
CCCGTCAGTGCAGCTGCAGCGACCAGGCCGACGCCTAGCGGCGCGAACCCGTGCATCACGCGAAGCAGCGGCAAGGCAGGGATGAGATCGGGCTGCCGGTGGGCTTTGACCGTAAGCATGAGGAACCAACATATTGCGCTCAGCCACAGGCTGGTCGCCAACAGATGGACGCCATTGTTCAAGCGGTGGAACAGGCCCAATCCGGCTTCAGTCGCAGCCGCATGGCCGCTCCAGCCAAGCGTCAGCAATGCGCCAGCGAAGCACATGGCCGCAATCAGCGTGGCTTCCCTTCCTGCTCGGCTTGCAAGTATCGCGCAAAGGCCGGCGATCAGCAGCGCAAGGCGTATCAGAAAAGCCATGCCCATTTCGGTGCCGATGATCATCGCCTCGATCATCGGCCAGTCGAGCGAAGCAATCGGCGCGCCCATCATTGCTGCAATCGACACCAGCATCAGCGCGATTGACGACAGCGGCGCAGAAACGGCGACGAGGGTCAAAGCAGCCCTGCCCTCATCCTGCGACACCCACTCGAGGTGGCGCAGCTTCAGCGACCGGAACGCCGTCCAACCGAACAGGCAAAGCAGCGCGCCATAATGCGCAAATCGCAACCCCGGTTCGGCCAGCCCCCCCACGCTGTTGTCAGCTGACGATGAAGTTGACGGTGCCGTTCATGCGATGCCCATCGGCTCCCGCGGCCTGCCAGCGCACCTCATAGGTTCCGGCGCGCAGCGGCTGTCGTAGGGTGAGCGTCATGGTCTTGTTGCCATTGCTCCAGGCCGTCGTGAAATTGCGGATCACCATCTCGCCGTGGTTCGCCATCCCGGGCATCGCGGTCATGACGATGCTGGCGGCGGCGGTCGGCGGCAACAAGGCTTCGCTGAATGTGAGGGTCACCGCCCGCGGGCGCGCAACGGTTGCGCCCTCAGCAGGAGTCGAGGCGACGACGCGCGTATGGGCGAGCGCGATCGACGGGGCCGCAAGCGGCGCAGCGATCATGGCAATTGCGGCGAGGAGAGATGCGAATTTCATGGGGTATTCCTTTGCTTCAAAACCAGAAACGGATGCCGACAAGATAGTTGGTAACGCTGGAATCCTCGCCGCGCGCGCGGGCATAATCGGCGCTGCCGCCGAGGCGCCAGCTTTGTTCGATGCCGATATAGGGGGCAAACTCGCGGATGAATTCGTAGCGCAGCCGCACGCCGACCTCGACCGAGTCGATCCCTGAACCGATGCCGAGGCGCGGAATGTCCTGCGCCGACAAGTTCACCTCGGCGCGCGGTTGCACGATCAGACGCTGCGTGATCCGCTGGTCGACCTCGCCCTCTATCCGCGCCGTGAGATCGCCGCGCTGTGACAGAAACAATGCGGCGTCGACTTCAAACATATAGGGCGAAAGCCCTTGCACGCCGATCACTGCATGTGTGGTGTCGGGTCCGCCGAGGTCTTGCCGCACGCCCGCCTGCAGATCCCAGAAGGGCGCAATGGCCCGGGCGTAAAGCGCCTGAACTTCGGCTTGTTCAATCGGTTCGCCGAACGTGCCTTCACCTTCGCTCTTGAACCAGAGCCGGCTCGTCGGGCCACCATAATAGCCCTGAAGATCCCACAGATAGCCCTCACGGCCGTCGCGCACCTGCGTCTCGAAACGATCTCCCTGGAACCAGAAGACCGGAAAATCGCCATGGGTGCGTTGCAGATCCTCGCGCGACGCTCGCATCGCGTCGGCGCCCCAAATGGCATCGGCAGCGCGCGGTGGACCGCTTCCGACCTCAGGTGGCGGCGGGGTTTCCATGGCAGGTCCAGGCGATGCCGACGCTGCGTCGTCCATCATGCCATGATCCATGGTGCTGTGGTCCATGCCAGCCATCGGATCGGCAGGCGCAGCCGGCCCACCCGTCATGTCATGGCCCGCGTGAGGGTCGATTGGCTCAGCGGTCGCAGGCTGCTCAGGCATTACGTGCCCCGCGTGCGGATCGGCCGGATCAGGCGCGGGCGTAGTCGGCGCGGCCGGCATGCCGTGCCCGGCATGGGGATCGCCGGGCGCTGGAGCAGGTGTCGGCGCTGGCGCTGGCGCAGGCATTGCATGCCCTTGATGCTGCGCGAAGGCCGGGACGGAGATCATCGCGCTCCCGAGCAGGGCCGCTGACAGGACAGACCGCACGCTCATGCGCCGCCGCCCGGACCGACCACGGTCACGGTCTGCATCATCCCGCCATGCATGTGATACATCAGGTGGCAGTGGAATGCCCAGTCGCCGGGTTCGTTGGCGGTGAGATCAAATTGCGCGCTGGCGCCGGGCTGGACGATCACGACGTTCTTGCGCGGCTGATGCGCAGCGCTTTCCCCGTTGACCAGTTCGAAGAACATGCCGTGCAGATGGATGGGGTGCGCCATCATCGTGTTGTTGATGAGCTTCACCCGCACCCGCTCGTTCCATGCAAAACGGATCGGCACGTCGCTGACGGCCGAATACATCCGTCCGTCGAACGACCACATGTAGCGCTCCATGTTGCCCGTCAGGTGGAGTTCGAGCAGCCGCGAAGGCTCGCGCGTGTCGGGGTTGGCCTCAAGCGCGGTGAGCATCCGATAGTTGAGCACGCGGTGCGGCACATCGCGCAGGCCAAGCCCGGGATCGCCCATTTTGTCGACCGGCGCCATCGACACCATGTCCACGCCCGGGCCGACTGCGACATCGGGCGGTAGCAGCGTGGTGTCGCGCATCATCATCCCGTCCATGCTCATGCCGTCCATCGCCATGCCCGCCATTGCGCCATCGGCGGCGTCAGCAGGTACGGCCGGATCGCCATGGCCCATGGCGGCGTGGTCCATTTCGCTTGCTGCAGCATCTGCGGCGGCGCCGCCATGATCCATCATGCTGTGATCCATGCCATCAGAGCCGTGGTTCATGCCCATGTCGCCCATGGTCAACAGCGGCGGATCGCGCAGGGCCGGCACCGCAGCGCGCGCGCCGGGGCGGCTCGCCAGCATCGCCAGAGCCATGCCTGATCGGTCCATCGATTCGCCCACGATGGCATAGGCATCAGCCTCACCGGGAGTGACGATCACGTCATAGATTTCAGCCGTGCCGATCTGGAATTCGTCGACCTCAACCGGGCGCACATTCTGGCCATCGGCAGCGATGATAGTCATCGGCAGGCCTGGAATGCGAACATTGAAAAAGCTTTGCGCGGATCCATTGATGATGCGCAGCCGCACGCGTTCTCCGGCGCGGAACAGATATTCCATCCCCTCGGTTGGGCCGCGCCCGTTGGCGAGGAAGGTGTAGGTCGGCGCGCCGATATCCATGATGTCGGTCGGCATCATCCGCATTTCGGCCCACATCCGCCGTTCTTCACCCGACATCGGATATTGGTCAGTCCAGGTGCTCAGCTGCCGATTGAAATAGCCTTCGCCCGTGCGCAACCGGCTCATGATGAAATGCGGATCGAGCACGGTGAAGTCGCTCAGCAGCAGGATGTAATCGCGATCAAACTGCACCGGCTCGGCCCCTGCCGGATCGATGATCATCGGGCCGTAATGGCCGGATTGCTCCTGCAGACCCGAATGGCTGTGATACCAATAGGTGCCCGACTGGCGGATGGGGAACTCGTAGGTGAAGGTCTGGCCCGGTTTGATACCGGGAAAGCTGATGCCCGGCACCCCATCCATGTGGAACGGCAAAAGGAAGCCGTGCCAGTGGACCGACGTATCGGTCTCCAGGTTATTGGTGACATTCAGGCGGACATTCTGCCCTTCGCGCAGCCGGATCAGCGGGCCGGGGACACTGCCATTGACGGCAATGCCCGGGCCGCGCCGCCCTTCGACAATGCGGTGGCCGCTGCCAACGGTCAGATCGATGACATCGCCTGATAGCTCGCCAAAGCCTGCTGGAATACGCGGGCCGCCGCGCCCATGGCTGCCGCTGCGGTGGACGCTATGCCCTTGCGCCCAGGCCGGCATGGCAGCGAAGGCGGATCCCGCGCCGAGGGCGGCGATCAGGTGACGTCGTGTAAGGTTCGGACTGTTCATACGCTTCTATACGCGCGTGTCCGGGCCACCCCTCACAATGCCCACCAATTTTTGACGCGCGCGAGAAAGCCGCGTCTCGACCGCCTTAACACTGATGCCCAGCGTCATTGCTGTCTCCTGCTGGCTCAACCCCTCAACCGTGCACAAAATCAACACGTCTTTCAGCTTGGCCGGAAGCTCCGCGATCGCACTGGCGGTCGCGGCAAGCTCGGCGCGGTCTGCAGCAAGTGTTTCCGCAGAAGGCGTATCATCAGCGATCCAGTCCGCCGTGTGCTCGGGCATCGGCAGGCCGATGAACCGCCTGACCGCGCGGCGACGAGCCCAGTCCCGGCATTTGTTCAGCGTAATGGCGCTGATCCAGGCCTTGAAAGGTCGCTCGGGATCATAGCGGTTGAGCGCAGCAAACGCGGCGACGAACGCTTCCTGCGCAATATCGAAGGCTTCTTCGGGATCGCCCGTCGCCGAGCGCGCAAGCCGGTAGACGGTCTCACGGTAGCGCTCAACCAGCGCACGTTGCGCGCCGGACCCTCCGGCCCGTGCGTCGCGTATAAGCGCCGCATCCAGATTGTCTGAGGTCACTGCGGCTGTGTAGCGAGGCTCTTGCTAACCACCGCATCGAACCGCGCCTGTTGATCGGGACGAAGAATGGCCCGCATCGCGAAAACATGCTCGAGCGTCGCCTTCTGGAGATCCCCCATCGCATCATGCGTATCGTCCACCGCCGCAGAAACGCGGGGACCATTTTCATGTTCGGCGGCGATGGCGTCGCCGAGGAGTGCATTGCTTCGCCTGAGCCGGTCTTCGAGCGCCTCGCGCCGCGCAGCAAACTGGCGCTCCAGTGCGGTCAGTTCTTGTTCCTGGGCCGGATCAAGGTCGAGCTCACCATGAATCAAGGCATGGAGTTCAGCCCCACCATGGTGCGGTGCGGGTTGAAGCATGCGCCCAAGCCACACCCCGACCAGCGCGAGCGCAATGATCAGCGCCGCTACCAAGGCGATACGACGAAGATTCATTCCTGACCCAATGCAATCAAGGGCGTAAGCGAAGAAGGCGGCCCGAAGGCAGCCAGGGGCACCTCGGCGCGTGCTGGCACCTGGAGCCCGCCGACGACCCCCATCCCCAACGACACAACGAGCCCCAGTCCGAGCATAGCCCGCGTCTGCCGCACCTCGTTCTGCGCGCGAGCCGCCAGCCTTCCGCCGTCAAGGGCGGAAAGATCCGGCACGGGAAGCCCGGCCAGTCGGGCGAGATTTGCGTCGAGGTCCATCATGAAGCTCCTTCGGGATTGTATACGCGGGCGCGGCAAATACCCCTCATGTTGCCACCTTCGATCCTGCATTTTCTTGGTCAAAGCTGAAAGCATCGATGATGGGACAGGGTCCGGATTGTTCCGACGCACAGTCATCTGCGAGCCTGACGAGGGCTCCCCGCATGGTTTGCAACGTCGCGATTTTCTCATCGAGAGCCGCGATCCTAACGCGTGCCAGATTCTGCGCCGCTGTGCGATCGCCCGTATCGAGAGCAAGAAGGGTCGCGATCTCGTCAAGCGTGAAGCCCGCAGTCTGCGCCGAGCGGATCGATTGCAAACGGCCAAGATCGATGCGCGTATAGCGGCGTGGCCCCTCATGCCGCGCAGGCTGCGCCAGCAATCCGCGCCGCTGATAATAGCGGATCGTCTCGACATTGACCCTGCCTGCGCGGGCAAATTCACCAATTTTCATTTTCACCCTTGATTCCGTACCATGGTACGGGACCTATATGGGCTGCATTGCTGCGATCCAAAGGAAATCTCCAATGCCCAAGCCCATAAAAACCGCGGTGCTCCACCGCATGGTAATGCCCAATCACACATGTCCTTATGGCCTGAAATCCAAGCATCTGCTCGAAACGCGCGGCTACAAGGTCGATGATCGGCACCTTACCACGCGCGAACAGACCGACGCGTTCAAGGCTGAACACGGCGTTGCAACCACCCCTCAGACTTTCATCGATGGCGAGCGCATTGGCGGGCATGACGACCTGCGGCGATACTTCGGGATCAAGGTCCTGGATCCTGCTGCAACCAGCTATCGCCCGATCATCGCGCTCTTCGCCATGACCGCAGCGATGGCAATTGCGGCCGGCATCGCGGTCGATGGCACGTCTCTGAGTGTTCGCGTTGCGGAGTGGTTTATCGCCTTCAGCATGTGCGTCTTGGCGCTGCTCAAGGTCCAGAACGTCGACAAGTTTGCGACCATGTTCCTCAATTACGACCTCTTGGCAAAGCGCTGGGTGCCTTATGCGACCCTTTATCCTTTCGCTGAGGGCCTCGCCGGTGTGCTGATGGTCTCGGGCCAACTGCATTGGCTATCGATACCGGTGGCGCTGTTCATCGGCACGATCGGTGCGATCTCGGTCTTCAAAGCCGTCTATATCGACCGACGCGAACTCAAATGCGCTTGCGTCGGCGGAGACAGCAATGTGCCGCTGGGCTTTGTATCATTGACCGAAAATCTGATGATGATCGGCATGGCAGTGTGGATGATGACCTAGAGCGAAGATCGCATATTCAGCGATGCAGCGCCGTCTCATCAGTGCACGGAACAGCTTCTGTCTGAATCGTGACGTGATGGACTGCGAACTGCGCTTCCAGCATGTCTGCCACGGCGCGGCGCACCCTCTCCGCATCCTCCCCTTCACCAATCGCAACATGCGCGGTCAGGCTGGCGTCATCGCCCGCCACCGACCACAGGTGCAGGTCATGCACTCCCGTGACGCCGGCAATCTCGCCCATCGCGGCGCGGATGGCCTTGAGGTCAAACCCGCGCGGCACGCCTTGCAGAAGGATATGCGTAGTGTCGCGCAGCAATATCCACGTGCGGGGTAGAACCCAGAGGCCGATCGCAATCGCGACGAACGGATCAATCCAGTTGAGACCGGTGAAATAGATCATGACGGCGGCAGCGATGACCCCAAGCGAGCCAAGCATATCGGCCCAGACCTCGAGATAGGCCCCCTTGAGGTTCAGGCTGTCCTCTTTGCCAACGGCGAGGATCCGCATCGCAATGAGGTTCACAAGCAGCCCCAGCGTTGCGACAATCAGCATCCCGACCGATTCAACGGGCTGCGGTGCAAAGAACCGCCCAATCCCCTCGATCAGAATGTATCCGGCGACCGCAAACAGCAGGATCGCGTTGAAGGCAGCAGCCAATATCTCGAATCGCCGATAGCCGAAGGTACGCTGATCATCGGGCGGACGCTGACCGATCTTGACCGCCGCCAGCGCAATCGCCAGCGCCGCACTGTCAGTGAACATATGCGCAGCGTCAGAAAGCAGCGCCAGGCTGTCAAAGACAAAGGCCCCGACCAACTCGGCGATCAGGAAGGTCGTCGTCAGTCCGAGTGCAATGGCAAGGCGCCGGGTGCTGGCACCAGCGCCATGGCTGTGGCCCTGTCGACCGGCACTGCCATGATCCTGACCCGCGCCCATCAGCTTGCCACCAACGAGCCATTGCAAGGGCCGCCAGGAGCCAATGCACTTCGGTTACCGCTGCTGTTCATTGCGTCCCTCCTGAGCTTTGGTCTATTTTCTTGGTCGTTCGTCTAAGCCATCACGGGCGAAAGCGGCTGAGGCTCTCCGTCCGGAAAGCGCCTGACTTCCCGGTCAAGCACAAGCCGGGCCAGCGCCGGCAGGACGACCAAGGTCAGCAAGGTCGCCGAGATCAATCCGCCGATCACCACCGTCGCGATCGGTCGCTGCACTTCCGCACCTGTGCCGCTCGCCAGCGCCATCGGCACGAAACCAAGACTGGCCACCAATGCCGTCATCAGCACGGGTCGCAAACGCATCAGCGCCCCTTCGCGCACCGATTCCAGCACGCCCTTGCCGTTCTGACGCAGCGCAAGGATGCTCGACATCATGACCAGCCCATTGAGCACTGCCACGCCTGACAGAGCGATGAAGCCAACCGCTGCAGAGACCGAAAAGGGCATGCCACGCAGCCATAGCAGCAGCACGCCCCCGCTCAGCGCGAGCGGGACGGCGGAGAAGACCATCGCCGCACGGCTTGCCGATCCCAGCGCTGCGTAAAGCAAGGCGAAGATCGCCGCGAAGACAAGTGGCACCACAATACTGAGGCGGTTTTGCGCACGTTCGAGATTCTCGAACTGACCGCCCCAGTCGATCCACAGACCCGGAGGAATCTGCACATCATTGGCGACCGCGGCTTGCGCATCGGCAACGAACGAGCCCAAGTCTCGCCCGCGCACATTGGCCTGCACAACAACCCGGCGCTTGCCGTTTTCGCGGCTGACCTGGTTGGGACCGTTTTCGATGCGGAAGCGAACGAGCTGGCCCAGCTGTACTGACCGCGCCGTGCCATCTGCCGATGGCAATGCCACTGGCAAGGCCGCAAGCGCATCGAGATCGCGCCGCTGTTCTTCGGGCAGGCGCACCACGACATCAAACCGCCGATCGCCTTCGAACACCAGCCCGGCCTCGCGGCCGCCGAGCGCGATCTGCACCACATCAGTCACATCGCCAACCGACAGACCATAGGCTGCAATCGCCGCCCGGTCGAAATCGATCACCAGCGCCGGCAATCCTTCGGTCTGCTCAACCTTGACATCCGAAGCACCGTCGACCGCGCGCAGCGCAGCTGCAACGCGCTGCGCCGTGGCATTGAGTGTTTCGAAATCATCGCCGTAGACCTTGACCGCCACATCCGATCGAACGCCCGAAATCAGCTCGTTGAAGCGCATCTGGATGGGCTGGCTGAACTCATAATTGTTGCCGAGCAGCGTGTTCAGCCGGGCTTCCACCCTGGCAATCAGCGCGGCCTTCGTTTCGGACGAATCGGTCCACTCCTCTCGTGGGCGCAGGATCACGAAAGTGTCGGACACATTGCCGGGCATCGGGTCAGTCGCAACTTCCGCCGTGCCCGTCTTTGAAAAGACTGTCGCGACCTCCGGAAAGCCAGCAATCACCCGCTCAACCTGCAACTGCATTGAGGCCGATTGCTCGACACTCGTCGACGGGATCCGCATCGCGTGGAGCGCGAAATTCTTCTCGTCGAGCTGGGGAATGAACTCGCGACCAAGGCTGGTGAAAGCGATGAGCGCGACAAGGAAAATTGCCGCTCCCGAGCCGATGGCCACCCATGGCCGGGCCAGCGCCTTGTCGAGCAATGGCTCATAACGGCTCCGCGTCGCCGCCAGCACGCGCGGCTCCTTCTCCTCGACCTTGCCAGTCACGAGCAGCGCCACCATCGCTGGCACGAAGGTCAGCGAGAGGACAAAGGCTGCGGCCAGTGCCAGCATCACCGTGATCGCCATCGGCGCGAACATCTTGCCTTCCACCCCGTCGAACGCGAGCAGCGGCAGATACACCAAGATAATGATGGCCTGACCAAACACCGACGGGCGGATCATCTCGCGCGCCGCAACCATCACTTCGTGAAGCCGCTCCTGCAAACTGAGCAACCTGTCTTCATGCTGCTGACGCTCGGCCAGACGGCGCAGGCAATTTTCAACGACGATGACCGCGCCATCGACAATCAGCCCGAAATCGAGTGCGCCGAGACTCATCAGATTGCCTGAAACACCCCCTTTGACCATCCCGATTGCCGCCAGCAGCATCGACAGCGGGATCACCAGCGCCGTGATGATGGCAGCGCGGAAATTGCCGAGCAGCAGAAACAGGACGACAATAACAAGGAGCGCGCCCTCGGTCAGGTTCTTGGCCACCGTGCTGATCGTCGCATCAACCAGCACCGAACGATCAAGCACCGGCGTGACGACAATACCGGGCGGGAGGGCCGCGCCGATCTCATCGAGCTTCTCGGCGGATTCGGCCGCCACCGTGCGGCTGTTGCCACCTGCAAGCATCAGGGCGGTGCCAACCACAGCGCCATGACCATTGACGCTGGCTGCACCCGTGCGGACCTCGCGACCCGACGAAATGGTCGCGACATCAATGACCCGCACCGGCGCCCCGCCGCGCTGGGCAATCACGATATTGGCAATTTCAGACCCGCGTGACACCCGTGCATCGGCGCGAACCACCAGTCCTTCACCGCTGCGCTCGACCACGCCCGCACCGCTCGATACATTGCCACGTTCGAGCGCGTCGACGAGATCGGTCATCGAAAGACCGGCGGCGGCCAGACGCACCGTATCGGGTGCGACTTCATATTGCTTCACGAAACCGCCGATGGCATCGACGCCCGCGACATTGGCGACCTGACGCATCTGTGGCCGAATGATCCAGTCCTGGACCGTGCGCAGGTAGGTCAGCCGCTCTTCCGGCGTCGTCAGCCGCTGTCCCTCAGGAGTAAGATAGCTGCCGTCAGTTTGCCAGCCCGGCTGCCCGGCCCGCGCGCGCGGAGCCCCGCGCCCGTCGGGATGCGCGAAGTCGACCGTCCACATCAGCACTTCGCCAAGGCCGGTAGATACCGGTCCGATCTGTGGATCCACCCCCGGCGGCAACGTGCCCGCCGCCTGCGTCAAGCGCTCACCTACTTGCTGGCGGGCGAAATAGAGATCGGTACCATCGGTGAAGATCACCGTGACCTGCACAAACCCGTTGCGCGAAATCGAGCGGGTTTCAACGAGGCCGGGCATGCCCGCCATGGCAGTTTCAATAGGATAGCTGACTTGGCGTTCCATCTCCGTCGGCCCGAGCGAGGGCGCGACGGCGTTGATCTGCACCTGCCGGTTGGTGATGTCGGGCACCGCATCGACAGGCAGTTGTACAAGCTGGGTCGCACCATAAATGGCGGCAAACGCGGTCAGGAGGACCACCAGCACCCTTCGCTCGACGGCGAAGGCGAGGATTTTTTCAATCATGGTTCGTCCTCTCAATGATCATGTTCGGCCTCGGCCTTGCCGAGTTCCGCTTTGAGGACGAAGGCATTGACGGTCGCGACGCGTTCGCCGGCGCGCAGACCCGAGATGATCGGCACGGCGGAATCGCTGCCAGTGCCCACCGTCACCGGCCGCACGACAAAGCCGCGCGGCGTGCGCACGAAAACAACACTGCGCCCGTCAACCTCCTGGATCGCGCTGCGCGGCACCACTGGCACCCGCTGGCCATCGCTCCCGGGCGTCGTGACCCGCGCACTGACATTCTGGCCGACACGAAGGTCGCCATCGCGATTGTCGATGGTGGCGATCGCCTTGGCCGCCCCGGTGGCCGGATCAACAGCGGGAGAGAGGAACCGGATACGGCCCGTGTGCGGGTGATCGCTACCCTGAACAGAAAGCATCATCGTCTGGCCGACCCGAACGCGCTGGATATCGCGCGCAGGGATCATCAATTCCGCCCAGACCGTGCGCGGATCGGCAACCTGAAACAGCTCGCGCTCGGGCGGAACATATTCACCCGGCGTAACGGTCACCGAAGTAACCTCACCCGCAACCGGCGAGCGCAGCGTCATCAGCCGGGTGGTGCCTCCTCCCGTCCCTGCACCCAGCGCGCGCAAGGCTTGCTCGGCTTGCTGCGCATCAATTCGCGCCGCATCATAGGCGGCTTGCGCTGCTTCATAATCCTGACGTGCCGTGACACGCTGGCGGAACAGACTTTCCTCTCGCGCAAGAACAGTGCGTGCGGCTTCGGCTGCGCGCCGTGCGCGTGCCGATGCGCCCTGCGCCTCGGCAACCTCGCGGCTGTCAATGACAGCGAGCGCATCACCTACCGCGACCCGGTCGCCAAGCTGGCGCAAGATCCGCACGACAACGCCCGATGTGCGTGCGGTGACATGACCCACCGACTGTGTCGGCGGCACGAGCACGCCCGCCGTTGTCACTTCGCCCCCGGCAAAGCCTTCTCCGACTGCCGCAACCACGATCCCTGCTGTGCGCAGCTGCTCTTCGGTCACCATGATGGTGCCTTCCCCTGGCGCCGCCTCGGCTTCTGCATCGCCGCCAGTCTCAACGCCTTGGGCAGCTTCGCCGCTATGTGCTGCGTCGCCGCGCAGCACATAGCCCGCGCCGCCACCTACAAGAGCAATGATCGCGGCCCCGCCGATCAGGGCCAGCATTTTCCGGTCAATCGTCATGATTAGTTCTCCTCGCGCGCATAGGCGCGATTGAGCGCGGCAATCGCGCGGGCCCGGTCGAGCCGGGCTTCAATGATGGAACGGCGCGCCGTCGTCAGCGCGCCTTGAACGTCGAGCAATTCAAGCAGCGAGAAGCGCCCGGCATTGTAGCCGACCTGCGCTAGCCTCACCGCCTCCTCGGCTTGGGCAAGGCCCGGTCCTTCAAGCGCGGCAAGCCGCGTCTCGGCAGCTTCAACCAGCATTAGTGCCTGCGCCCTGTCACGCCGCGCCTCGGCTCGCACCCGCTCTGCGTGATATTCGGCTGCGGTCTCGTCCGCTCGCGCCGCCTCGATCCCGCCGCGATTGCGATCACGGATCGGAATTGGCAGCGATACGCCAGCAACAAACGCGGTATCGCGCCCGTCATTGAAACGCCGCAGCCCGCCGCTCACCGTGACATCGGGAGTAGCGGCCGACTGCGCCAGCGCCACCCGCGCAGCAGCAACGCGGCGTTCTGCATCGGCAAGCCGCTCGTCGATGCCGATGAAGGCAGTATCGTTGGTTGATCGTCGGGGCTGCGGCGCACCGGCTGCAACCGTCAGTTCCGGATCATCTGACCCAACCAGCACTGCGAGGTTCCGCCGTGCGGCAAGCATGAGACTGAATGTTTCAACCTCGGTGGCACGAGCTTCGGCAAGCGCCGCTTGGGCACGCAATTGCCTTAGCGGCGGATCGCGGCCCGCTTCGACCAAAATGCGCGCCGTGTTGGCAAGCGATGACGCTTGCACAGCATTGTCGCGCGCCAGCGTTGCCTGATCCGTCGCCGCCGCCAGCTCGGCAAAAGCCAGTTCAACGTCGCGAACCAGATCAATGCGTTCGCGCAGCAGGGCCAAGGCCACCACGTCACGCTCGCTTGCCGCAACGGACCGCCGGGCGCTTCGCTGACCCCCGATCTCGAGCTGCTGGCTAAGCGCCAGCGTGGTTTGTGTGCTGTCCAAGCCGCGGAAGGGACCGCTTCCGGCAAAATCCTCGACCTCGAGGCTGACCTGCGGATTGGGACCAACATTGGCCTGACGTGCGCGCGCTTCGGCAGCGTCGACACGCGCCGCAGCTGCAGCAAGGCGCGGTTGACTTGCAATGGCACGCTCGATCGCAGTCTCTAGCGTTATGGGTTCGGCCAAGGCCGGAAAGGCAGTGGCCAGCGCCGCAGCCATAAGGGCGGCGCGCAAAGATATGGGCATGGAAGACTCCTGAACTTGGCATGCGTTCAGCGCGCGAACCCACAGGTCCGTGCGCCGTTACGGTGCAAGTTCAGGCAGAAGGTGGCTGAAGCGGCGGCGCTTGCGCCAATGAGCTCAGGATGGCGCTGTCTTGTGGCCGCATCGCGACACGGGCCAGAGACAGGCTTTCGGCCATGACCGGTGCGCCGGCATCAAGACCCACGCTGCAATGGTGATGAACCATGGCGTGGCAGGGAGCGTTTTCGTCATCGGGAGCATGGTCGCGATGCGCTGCTTCGGCATGACCGCTTACATTGGACGCAGCAATGACAGCACTGTAGGGCAGAGCGTCGTGCGCCATCGACGGCGATTCAACGCCGCCAAATGCCAGTCCAATCGCCAGCCAAAACAGAAGAAGCACGCGCGCCATTATGGCCGCACTAGCTTGAAAGGGTTAATCAAGCAATCTGACAGCTGCGATGTCACGAAATCATGTCCTGCTGGCGCAATGCTTCCGCCAAATCGGAAGGTATCGGCATTGGCGCAAACGCGCTCACATTAGATCGCCCGGTATTACCCACCGGCAACCGGCCCGTCAGCGAACCGAGCGGAGCCAATATGATCCGGACCATCTGGCCCAGAACTTCGCTCCAATCGCGCCGTCGGATCGCAAACCCCATCATGGCGCCATGACTAGAGATATGTGGGCGAAGATAGGGCTGCGACACGATATGAATCCGCTCCAGATGGTGCCACGCACGATCATCGTCGCCCGCTTCTATCGCTGACCGGTATGCCGCCATTTCGGCCGCGATCACCCGCCGCGCAGCAAAGCTTTTGGCAAGCCCCCGCCAGCGTCGCTGCCGGTGCCGATAGAAGATCTGCGCGAAGGCCCAGATGAACGGGGTCACAGCTCCAGCTGAAACATCGACCTCGTCGCTGTAACGCGTCCCGCCGTCTTTGTCCGGCGCGACCGTAATCCAATGATCCCACTTCGAGATGAG
>JAIERC010000360.1 GCA_019747165.1 Sphingomonas sp.
AGCGCGATGGGTGCCGAGTGTCCGGCGATCCTGATTGGCCCGATCCGCGCGCCGCCGCCGCCGACATTGATCGACAAGATGCCGATGTCGAACCCGAAAGATTTCCCAAACACTTCGGCCTCGTTGCCGAACAGCGAAACGGCGGTCGCACGGGAGAGATAGACGTCGTTCGGCATGCCGGGCGACAGGAACGCCTGCACTTGCTGGCCATTGATCGTCAGAACCGCCTGGCCATTTTCCGGAACGACAAGCGGCGGAGGGGCGGGTTTTCGGTCTGCCGCGAAAACGCTTGGCAACCAGCAAAACAGTGCCACAGCGGCGACAAGCACAGCCCGGATCGGCGGCATTAATGGCTCCTTGTCGCTCCCTGATTGGTTCAACCGTTAGCCACTCAAAAATCCACCGCAATCCCCTTCAATTCCCAATCGCCGTAGCGCACCGGGTTGAGGCCCAGCGGGTCTTGTTCGGTCGCGTCGGTCACCACCGGCTCGGGCGTCGGCAGCGGCGGGCTCTTGGAAAGATGGGCGGGTGGCTTCACATGGGGCGGGCGCTGGCCCATGGCGGGTCTCCAAAGATGATCTGCCCTGAAATCGGGCCTGACAGGAGCCGTTGCAAGTGCGTCCCCCTCAATCAACCGCAAAACCGGCTGAAGATGCCCCCGGCGTACCCGTTCGTCGCGCGGCGCTGCGTGTGCTCGATGCAGTGATCCGGCGCGGGACACCGCTTGAACAGGCATTGGGGCCAGCGTCGCGCGATATCTCGCGCGCTGACGATCGCGCGCTCGTCCATGTGATTGCCGCCGAAACATTGCGGCGGATGGCTGATCTCGATGCGTTGATCGATTCAGCTACCCAGCGCGCGCTGCCCGATGATGCCAAGGCGCGGATGGCGCTGCGCATCGCGCTTGTCCAGGCGCTGGCGCTGGGGACACCCGCGCATGCCGCAATCTCGACGGTGCTGCCGCTGGTCGATGGCGGCCCCAGAAAGCTCGTCCATGGCGTGTTCGGCACGCTGGTGCGCGGCAATGCGACGCTGCCCGAACATCCCGCGCTGCCGATGCCCGTCGCGCTGCGCTGGCAAGCGGCCTGGGGCGATGCGATGGTCACGGCCGCCGAACGCGCCTTGGCGGTGCCGCCAGCGCTTGACCTGACGCTCGCCGATGCTGCCCAGACCGACGATCTTGCCGTGCGGTTGAATGGGGTGAGCCTGATGCCGGGCCATCTCCGCCTGGCTGATCACGCCGCGATCCCCGATATGGAGGGCTTTGGTGAGGGCAGTTGGTGGGTGCAGGATCTGGCTGCATCGCTGCCCGCCCGGCTGATCGGGCGCGGCGAGGGCCATGTTCTGGACATTTGCGCGGCACCGGGGGGCAAGACGTTGCAGCTCGCCGCGGGCGGTTGGAAGGTGACGGCGGTTGATAACAACGAAAGTCGTCTGGCGCGACTTCGCGATAATCTCCAACGCACGCATCTTCAGGCGAACATCGTCACCGCCGATGCGCTAAAATGGGCACCGCACGCGCCCGCCGATGCGGTGCTGCTCGATGCGCCGTGCAGCGCGACCGGTATTTTCCGCCGCCATCCCGATGTGCTCCACCGCGTGCTGCCGTCGCATATTACCGAGATGGCCGCGCTCCAGGCGCAATTGCTGGCGCGTGCCGCTGATTGGGTGCGGCTGGGCGGCGTGCTGGTCTATGCGGTCTGTTCGCTCGAACCGGTCGAGGGCGAGGCGCAGCTTGAGGCCTTTCTGGCCAGCCGCGCCGATTTCGCGATTGATCCAGTGCTGCCCGACGAGCTGCCGGCGGGCATGACCGCGCATCCCCGCGGCTGGCTGCGCACCCTGCCGGGGACATTATCCGATCCGGGCAATGATCTGGGCGGGTGTGACGGCTTTTTCATCGTGCGGATGAGGCGCACCGCCTGACGCGAAATCTTGCCGGTCGAAAACTTGACGGCAGAAATCTTGCGGGCACGGCGCACTCTGCTACATGCCCGTCATGCTGCACCCCGTCCGTATCGCGCCGTCCATCCTTTCCGCCGATTTTGCCCGTCTGGGCGAGGAAATTCGCGCGATCGACACGGCGGGCGCGGACTGGATCCATGTCGATGTGATGGATGGGCATTTCGTGCCCAACATCACGATTGGTCCCGCCGTGATCAAGGCGCTGCGCCCGCATACGACCAAGCCGTTTGACGTGCATTTGATGATTTCCCCGGTTGATGCGTATCTGGATGCCTTTGCCGATGCCGGTGCCGATACGATTACTGTCCATCCAGAGGCGGGCCCGCATCTTCACCGCACGCTGCAGCGGATCAAGGCGCTCGGCAAGCGCGCTGGCGTCGTGCTCAATCCTGCCACGCCGGCCAAGATGCTCGATTATGTGCTGGAAGAGGTCGATTTGGTGCTGGTGATGAGCGTCAACCCCGGTTTTGGCGGGCAGAGCTTCATCACCTCGCAGCTCCGCAAGATCGAGGCGATCCGCAAGATGATCGACAAGCTGGGCAAGCCAATTGATCTTGAGGTCGATGGCGGGGTGGATGCAGTGATTGCGCGCGCCTGTGTCGAGGCAGGGGCCGATGCGCTGGTGGCGGGCACGGCGGCGTTTCGCGGCGGCGCTGATCATTATGCCGCCAATATCGCGGCCCTAAGGGGATCGTGACCGACCTGGGTGATCGCGAGACCGGTGCCGACGGGATCGAAGAGGGCAAGCGGCTCGTCAGGTTGGGCGGCGACAAGGGACTGTCGCTCGCACAGCACCTGGCCGAACGGCTTCACCGGCTGAGCTGGCGGACCCCGATCCATGGATTACGGCTGAAGGGGCGCTATCCGCTCAAGCTGATCGCCGTGCCCGACGATCCCTTTCTTGGCGATCTGAAGCGTGGTGCAGCGCTGCTGGAGGGCATAGTCGCCGTGCGCGGCGAACAGCGATCGATCGATACGCTCAATCTCGCCAAGCCCGATTTTTCGAAAAGCATGGCTGATTATCTGCACAGCAGCGCCTGGTTGCGGGATTTGTCGAGCGTCGCCACCCGTGCGCAGGCCGCCTCCATCGCCGAACAGCTGATGCGGGCTTGGCTGGCAGCGCATGCCGATACCGTGGCCGAGCCGGCCTGGCGCGCGGACCATTGGGGGCGGCGGATCATGGCCTGGACGGCACATGCGCCGCTAATCCTGTCATCGGCGGATCTCGTCTATCGCTCGCTGGTGCTCAATACGCTGGCGCGGGGCGCGCGGCATCTTGATCGCTGTGCGGACAAGGTGCCGCCCGGTGCGCCACGGATCGCCGCCTGGTGCGGGGTTGTCACCGCCGGGCTGCTGATCCCGGTGGGCGATGTCCGGCGCAGGATGGGCGAAGCGGGGTTGAACCGCGCCATTGATGCATCGGTGTTCAATGATGGCGGATCGGTGGCGCGCGCGCCTGCCGCGCAGCTCGATATCATCATGCTGCTCACCGCGCTCAGGGAAGCCTATGTCGCCCGCAGACTGGAGCCGCCCGCCCGGCTGGAGGAGACGATCAACGCGATGGTGCCAGCGCTGCTTGGCATTTGCCTTGGCGATCACGGGCTATCGAGCTGGCAAGGCGGCGGGCCGGTACCGGGCAGCGTGGTTGATCAGGTGGTCACCGCCACTGGCGTGCGGGCCCGGCCGCTGCGCCAGGCGCGCGATTGGGGCTATCAACGACTGTCGGCCGGGCAAAGCGTGCTGATCATCGACGCCGCCCCGCCGCCCGTCGCGCGACTGGTCGAGGGGGGCTGCGGATCGACGCTGGCGTTTGAGTTTTCCGATGGTGCCCAGCGGCTGATCGTCAATTGCGGCGGTGCCCGCAGTGTCACCGCGCCCGTTTCTGTCGGCTTGGCAGAGGGGCTGCGGACGACGGCGGCGCATTCCACCCTGGTGGTTGGTGACAGCAATTCCACCGCCATTCACAGCGATGGCACGCTTGGTCGCGGCGTTGGTGAAGTCGAGTTGAGCCGTCAGGAAAGCGAGTCGTCGAGCCGGATCGAGGCCAGCCATGATGGCTATGCTCGTCGCTTCGGCTTTCTGCATCGCCGCCAGTTGATTCTCTCCGCCGATGGGCGCGATTTGCGGGGTGAGGATATGTTGTTGCCGGCCGGGCGGAAGCGCAAAGCGAGCATGACGGCGTTTGCCGTGCGTTTTCACCTTGGCGCTGGTGTCGAAGTCTCGCCGACCGCGGATGGCCAGGCGGCGCTGTTGCGATTGCCGTCGGGATCGCTTTGGCAGTTTCGCTGCCGGGGGGGCGCGCTCGGGATTGAAGACAGCCTGTGGGTCGATGGCGATGGCCGCCCGCAGCCAACCCATCAACTGGTCGTCACCGCCGAAGCCCCGGCGGGCGGCGCCAATGTCAGCTGGGCCTTGAAGCGCGCGCGCTGAGCGGGCAGGGGTGCCGCCATCCTGGAGATTGAGATGACCCCCGTTCCCATCACGCGCGCGCTGCTATCGGTTTCCGACAAGACCGGCATTGTCGATCTTGGCCAGGCATTGGTGCGCCACGGGGTTGACCTGGTCTCAACCGGGGGAACGGCCAAGGCGCTCCGCGATGCCGGGTTGGCGGTGCGCGATATCAGCGCGCTGACCGGTTTTCCTGAAATGATGGACGGGCGGGTGAAGACGCTCCACCCGATCGTCCATGGCGGGCTGCTCGCGGTGCGCGATGACCCCGCGCATGTCGCGTCGATGGTCGAGCATGGCATCGGCGCGATCGATCTGGTCGTCGTCAATCTCTATCCGTTTGAAGCGACCGTGGCGAAGGGCGCTGATCGGCCCGAAATTATCGAGAATATCGATATTGGCGGGCCATCGATGGTGCGATCGGCAGCAAAGAACCACGCCTTTGTCGCGATCGTCACGGATCCGGCGGATTATGGCGCGCTGATCGCCGAAATGGATGCACATGGCGGCGCAACCACGCTCGCCCTGCGCCGTCGGCTCGCCGCGCGGGCCTTTGCGACCACGGCGGCCTATGATGGCATGATCGCGAGTTGGTTCGGCTTTGCTGACCAGGGGGAACAATTTCCTGAAACGCTGCCGCTGACCCTGAAGCGCGGCGATATTCTGCGCTATGGCGAAAATCCGCACCAGTCGGCGGCTTTTTATGCAGCAACCGGCCCGGCGGCGCGCGGTATCGGCCAGGCGCGCCAGGTGCAGGGCAAGGAACTCAGCTATAATAATTACAATGATGCCGACGCCGCGCTCGACCTGGTCAGCGAATTTCGCGATGCCGCGCCGACCTGTGTGATCGTCAAACACGCCAACCCCTGCGGCGTCGCCACCGCCGCCACCATCGAGGCGGCCTATGCAGAGGCGTTTGCCTGCGACACGGTATCGGCCTTTGGCGGGATCATCGCGCTCAACCGCCCGCTCGATGCAGCAACCGCGCAGGCGATTACGGGTATCTTCACTGAAGTCGTCATCGCGCCCGATGCCGATGAAGAAGCGATTGCGTTATTTGCGGCCAAGAAGAATCTGCGGCTGTTGCTGACCGGGCCGCTGCCCGATCCGGCACGCGGCGGGCTATTCGCCAAATCAATCGCAGGCGGCTGGCTGGTCCAGTCGCGCGACAACGGGGCGGTTGGCGACGATGCGCTGAAGGTGGTGAGCAAACGCCAGCCGACGGTGCGCGAACTCGCCGATTGCCGTTTCGCCTGGACCGTCGCCAAGCATGTGAAGTCCAACGCGATCGTTTACGCTAAGGATGGGGCGACGGCAGGCATTGGGGCTGGCCAGATGAACCGGCTGGAATCGGCACGGATCGCGGCCTGGAAAGCGCGCGATGCCGCTGAAAAGGCAGGCTGGCCGCAACCCCGCACGATCGGTTCGGCAGTCGCATCGGATGCGTTTTTCCCCTTTGCCGATGGCTTGCTGGCCGCGGTTGAAGCGGGCGCGACGGCAGTGATTCAGCCGGGCGGGTCGATTCGCGATGCCGAGGTGATTGCAGCCGCGGATGATGCCGGGCTGGCGATGATCTTCACCGGCATGCGGCATTTCCGCCACTAATTGGTATCACGGATACCGATCAGGCGGCGGCACGGGGTTTCCGCTTGAACAGTGCGCGATCCTCTGGCCCAAAGGCCCATTTCCACAGCACAAAAGCATAGCTCGCCGCGATCGCAGGCAAGCCAAGGACCAGTTCAACCCATTCAAACCGGTGCGGCAGGGCAGTAAAGGCCGTGCCGATCGCGATTGCGACAAGCGCCGCCCATAGCATTGGCCAGCGCCAGCCCGATACCGGTGCACCCAGCAGCGAAGACAGCAGCCGTGATTTGATGGTTGAGGTGATCGCATAGGATAGCATCAGGGCAACCGCTGGCCCCGCTGCTTGATAATTGGGGGGCCAACCGACCGCGCGCATCGCAAAGATCAGGGCAAAACTCAGCCCAATCTGGACCATCAGCATGATGACGGAGATCATGAGATTACGATGGCGCGCGACATAGACCAGCGCACTTTCGGACACCGCCGCCATCGAGGAAACAACTTCTGCGGTTAGCAAAAATGCCAGCGCCGCGGTGCCGGCAACGAATTGCGGTCCGATTGTCCCCATCACGGCTTCGCCGGGGACTGATCCCATCAATGCCAGGCAGCCTTGCGCAGCCATGATCCAAAAACCCACCTGCCTGATCTGTCGCGCTACGGCCTGTTTGTCGCCGCGCGCCAGGCTGGTGGTGATGACGGGCCCCAAGATCGGATCGAAACTGCTCTTCAGCCGACCAGGCAGCGAGGCGATCTGCTGCGCCATATAATAGATACCGACCACCGCTGGCGCGAAGAGCTGGCCCAGGATGAAGCGATCGACATTGCGCGTTGCCCAGTCGATCGCATCGGCACCGGCAAGCGGCATATTCTGGCGCGCCAGCGTCGCGATCGTCGCTAGCCTTGGCTTCCAGCCGTGCGGTATGCCGTAACTGCGGACAAAGGGGACGATCGAGGCGATCAGCGCCGCGACCATTGAGAGCATATAGGCGATTTCCAGCCCATCATGCGGGGCGATGAAATACAGGCCGGTGGCGGCGATGCTGATTGTCCAGGGCTCGATCACGGCCCGCGCCGTCACCGTCGCCCTGACATTATGGCGATAGGCAAGCGCGGCGAGCGTCAGATCGGACCAGGCGATGGCAACGACGATTCCCGGCAGCAGCCGCGCGATGCCCATCGGCGCCCCCGCCCGGTACATGATGCCGGGAAAGGCGAACAGCAGCGCGCTTGCGATCACCGACGCGATCAGGGCAACGGCGAGCGCATCCCAGGCGACATGCGCATGCGGCCGGTCGCTTTCGGAAAGCGCCTGGGCCAGACCGCGTTTCATGCCCAAGGTCGCGATCAGCGCTGCGAGTTCCACCGCCACTACGGCAAGCGCGAACCGCCCGACCATATCGGCCCCGTAAAGCCGCCCAGCAACGAACAGAAACGGCACGCGCGCGGCCAGCCGCAGCGCAAAGCCAAAGACATTGGTCCGCCCGCCCTTTGCGATGGCGGCAATATCGTCTGATGCCGGGGAAGCAAGGGATGCAGGCGTGGGCGGCGCAACCGTCAATGCGCGGCGCCCCAGCTTTTGCCGGTGCCAATCTCCACCCCAAGCGGAACGGATAGCGTGATGGCGGGTTCGGCGGCGGTCGCCATCACCCGTTCGATCACCGGTTTCGCCGCGCCGACATCGCCCTCGGGCAGTTCGAACACCAGTTCGTCATGGACTTGCAGCAGCATGCGGACATGGGGGAGGCCCGCTTCCGCCAGGGCTGGCCCCATCCGCACCATCGCGCGTTTGATGATGTCGGCGCTGGTGCCCTGGATCGGCGCATTGATCGCGGCGCGCTCTGCCCCCTGGCGTTCATGCTGGACGGGGGATTTGATCCGCGAAAAATGGCATTTCCGCCCGAACAAGGTGGTGGTGTAACCGCGCTCGCGCACCTGTTCGATCGTGGCGGCGATATAATTGTTGATGCCGGGGAAGCGGTCAAAATAGCGATCGATCATCGCCTGCGCTTCGTCGGGGGTCACATCGAGCCGCCCGGCCAGCCCCCAGCGGCTGATGCCATAGAGGATCGCGAAGTTGATCGTCTTGGCGCGCCCGCGCGTGTCGCGATTAACCTCGCCGAACAATTCCTGCGCAGTCAGCGAATGGATGTCGGCGCCATCGGCAAAGGCCTGTTTGAGCGCGGGGACATCAGCCATATGCGCGGCCAGGCGCAGTTCGATCTGCGAGTAATCGGCGGCAAGCAGGACATTGCCGGGTTCGGCGACAAAGGCATCGCGGATTTGGCGGCCGATTTCGGTGCGGATCGGGATATTCTGCAAATTGGGGTCCGTGGAGGACAGCCGCCCGGTCTGCGCGCCGGTGAGCGAGTAACTGGTATGAACGCGGCCCGTAGCGGGGTTGATCTGCGCTTGCAGCGCGTCGGTATAGGTCGATTTGAGTTTTGACAGCTGCCGCCAGTCGAGCACGCGGGCGGCAATCACCGCGCCCGGCGAATCTTTGTCGGCGGCGATTTTTTCGAGTTCGGTCACATCAGTGGAATAAACGCCCGATTTGCCCTTGCGTCCGCCCTTGATGCCCATCTGCTCGAACAGCACGTCACCCAATTGCTTGGGGCTGCCAATCGTGAAGGGCATGCCAGCCAGAGCGTGAATCTCGGTCTCCAGCGTCGCCATCTGGCTGGCAAATTCGCTCGACAACTGCGCCAGCCGATCGCGATCAACCTTGATGCCGTGGCGCTCCATCTGCGCGATGACCGGCGCGAGCGGCCGATCGACCATTTCATAGACGCGCGTCGCGCCTTCGCCCGCCAGCCGGGGTTTGAAGCGCCGCCACAGCCGGAGCGTGACATCGGCATCCTCAGCGGCATAGCGGGTCGCGGTTTTCAAATCGATTTCGGCAAAACCACGCTGGCTTTTGCCAGTGCCGACCACGTCCTTGAAGGCAATGCATTTATGCTCAAGGTGGAGCATTGCCAGCTCGTCCATCCCGTGCCCGTGCAACCCCGCGTCAAGATCAAAGCTCATCAGGATCGTGTCATCAAATGGCGCGACATCGATGCCCAGCCGCCCGAGGATGATCATGTCATATTTCAGATTATGGCCGATCTTCAGCACGCTTGGGTCTTCAAGTAGCGGCTTCAGCGTGGCGATGACGACACCCGTGTCGAGCTGATCGGGCTTTTCCGCGAACATGTCCGTGCCGCCATGCGCGAGTGGGATATAGCAGGCGCGATTGGGGGCGAGCGCCAGGCTGATCCCGACCAGCTCGGCCTGGGTCGCATCAATGCCGGTCGTCTCGGTATCCACCGCGATCCAGCCCTGCTGGCGGGCTTGCGCGATCCAGCGGTCAAGCGCCTCCAGATCGACCACGGTTTCATATTGATCGAGGTCAATCGCTGCATCTTGCTCGGCGGGCACCGCTTGCGGCGTGGCGACGGGCGTATCGCCGACGGCGGAAAGTTTCGCGAGCAGCGATTTGAAGCCGTGATGGTCAAGAAACGCCCGAAGCGGCGCATCCGGAATACCCTTTAGCACCAGATCATCGAGCGGATCGGGTAGTGCTGCATCATCCTTCAGCGTTACCAGAATACGCGACAGCCGCGCCATTTCAGCATGATCGATCAGATTGTCGCGCAATTTGCCGGGCTTCATCGCCGGCGCAGCGGCAAGCACGGCCTCCAGATCGCCATGTTCCAGGATCAGCTTGGCAGCGGTCTTGGGGCCAATGCCCGGCACGCCCGGCACATTATCGGCACTGTCGCCCATCAGCGCGAGCACATCGCCGAGCCGATCCGGCCCGACCCCGAATTTCTCGATAACATCGTCCGGCCCCAACCGCCGATTGTTCATCGTATCATACATGTCGAGCCCGGGCGCGATGAGCTGCATCAGGTCCTTGTCGGACGAGACAATCGTGACGGCCCACCCTTGCGCCAGCGCCGCTTTGGCATAGCTGGCGATGATATCATCGGCTTCCAGCCCGGCTTCCTCGATACAAGGCAGCGAAAAGGCGCGGGTAGCGTCGCGGATCATCGGGAATTGCGGGACGAGATCTTCGGGGGCGGGCGGCCGGTGCGCCTTATATTGATCGTAGAGATCGTTGCGAAAGGTGTGGCTGCCCTTGTCGAGGATCACCGCCATATGCGTTGGCCCGTCGGCCTTGTGGAGTTCGTCGGCCAGCTTCCACAGCATCGTCGTATAGCCATATACCGCACCCACTGGCTGGCCATGGATGTTGGTCAGCGGGGGCAGGCGGTGATAGGCGCGGAAGATATAACCGGAGCCGTCGACAAGAAAGAGATGAGGCATCGCGCAGAGATAGCCGAACCGCCGCGCTGTACAAAGTGTTTCGGCTGGCAGGCGACCAGCGCTGCCGATTCGGTCAATGCGCGTCGTGAAAAATGATGCCGAGCGTGTGGCGCTCCCCGCTGCGGATGGTGGCGACGCCGTGGCGCATCGTTACCCGGTAATCGCCCCGGCTGCCCCGGACGGGCCGGTGATTGACGGCAAAGATCACTGCATCGCCCGGGCCTAGCGGCACCACATCGACGCGCGATTGCTGGCGGGGGCGCTGCTCGGTGATGACGAAATCGCCGCCGGTGAAATCAGTTCCCGGGCGCGACAACAGAATTGCGACCTGCAGCGGGAAGACATGCGCGCCGTAAAGATCCTGGTGCAGGCAATTATAATCGCCGCTGCGGTAGCGCAGCAGCAACGGCGTTGGTCGCTGCTGTCCGGCGTCGTGACAGCGCGCCAGATAGTCCTGATGCGCAGCCGGAAAGCGCACCCGATTGCCCAGCCGTTCGTGCCAGTGATCAGCCAGCGCGGTTAGCTGCGGATAGAGCGTGCGGCGGAGCTGCGTAACCAGCGACGGCAGCGGATGGGCAAAATAGCCATAGTCGCCGCTGCCAAAGCCGTGCCGGGCCATCACGATCCGGCTGCGAAACCGGGCATCGTCATCGAACAGCGCGGCGGTGGCGCGCGCTGATTCGGGATCAATTAAGGCGGGCAGGATCGCCCAGCCGCGCGCGTCGAGCGCGGCGGTGATTGTCGGCCAATCCTGCGCAGCGATGCGCGCGTCGATGCTGTCATTATCCATGGCGTGGTCCTGCCGGTTTATCCGGGCAGGGCCATCCCGCGGCTTGCGGTCGAACTGTCTTTAGCGGTGATACGCAACCACGCTGGCGACCACCGATTGCATCAATGCCTGGCGCTCGGTGACTGGGCGCGGGGTGTCGCCGATCATCACGGCCAGCGTATAGCTTTGCCCATCGGGCGCAGTGAGGATGCCGACATCATTATAGCCCGCGGTGCGCCCGGCGAGATCCTGGCCGGTGCCGGTCTTATGACCAAAACGCCAGCCTTCGGGCACCGCACCGCGCAGGCGTTGCCGGCCGGTCTTCGATGATTCCATCGTCGAGATCAGATAGCTGGTCGACGGCGATGACAGCAGCTCACCCTTTTTCAGCATCGCCAGTGCCCCGGCAATGGCCGACGGTGCGGCGCCGTCGGGTGGGTTGCTGACATAGCTTTCAAAGGCTTGCAACCGAGTTGATAGCGGCAGCCGGGCACGGGCGCGGGTGAAGGCGCTGCCCAGCGCGAATTCGGGCTTCCATTGCAGGCCTGCCGTCTGGCTTTGCAGCAGGCGTTCACCGGGGCCGAAATTGATCGCACCCAGCCCCTTGCGCTTGATGAACGCCCTTACGGCCTCCGGCCCGCCGACATAGCGCAGGAGCCGATCATTGGCGGTATTGTCGCTGGTGGTCAATGCGCGTTGGAGCAGTTCGCCGACGGTCGCCTTATAGCCATCGCCAGTCACCATCGCGGCGATCGGCTGATGAAACAGCGTCAAATCCTCGCGCGTGACGGTGACGGCGTCGTCAAGCGTCAAGCGCCCGGAATCACGCGCATCAAGCACCGTCATCGCGACCCATAATTTGCTGACGCTTTGCTGCGGCAGTTTCAGATCGCCATTGGTGGCGATCGACCAGCCCTTGTCGACGCTGCGCACGGCAATGCCAACGGTTCCGTCAAACTGGGCGCGGACGGCATTGATGGAGGCGGCAAGACCAGCGGGTGCCACCGCGCGGACGGGCGCAGATGGCGGGACGGGCATGCTGACCCGATAAGCGGGCGCGGGGGCCGGCGGCGGGGCGACCCGTGCAATTTGCGGCGAAGAGGTCGATGCGCAACCAGCCAAGGCGATCATCGCAAAGGCGGCAAGGGCAGGATTGTGCCGTTCGGGTGTCACATCTTTTCCTCGCTGAAACAAGCTGTTCACCCTCCCGCCGGACCGGCAACTTATCATGACCTGGTAGCTGTTAACAGGGTATACGCACAAACCGCCCCTGCGATGAATACCCGCAAAAGCGCGCTGGACCGCGAAACTTCCCGAAAATGGTCAGTATTTGGTTAAGGTATCAGCACCGTATCGCGCGCATCGGGCAGCATGTCGGGGTAATCGAGCGTATAATGCAGCCCCCGGCTTTCCTTGCGGTGCAGCGCTGACTTCACGATAAGTTCAGCAGTTTGCAACAGGTTACGCAGTTCGATCAGGTCGGGCGTGACGCGGAAATGCCCGTAATAATCATTCACCTCATCGGTCAGCAGGCGAATGCGGTGCTGGGCGCGCTCCAGCCTTTTGGTGGTGCGGACGATGCCGACATAGTTCCACATGAATCGCCGGATTTCGGTCCAGTTCTGTTTGATAACGACTTCTTCGTCCGAATCTTCGACTCGGCTTTCATCCCAGGGGCGAATCGCGGGCGGCGGCGGCAGATCGTCCCAATGCGTCGTGATGTGCTTCGCGCACGCCTCACCGAACACGAAACATTCGAGCAGCGAGTTGGACGCAAGCCGATTGGCGCCGTGCAGCCCGCTTTCGCTGCATTCGCCTGCGGCATAAAGGCCGGGTAGATCGGTCCGCCCGTCGAGATCGACGACAATCCCGCCACAAGTGTAATGCTGCGCGGGCACGACGGGAATCGGATCGGTCGTCATGTCGATGCCCAGCCCCAGCAGTTTTTCATAGATGTTGGGGAAATGGTCGCGGATGAAATCGGGGTTCTTGTGGCTGATGTCGAGATGGACATAATCCAGCCCGAGCCGCTTGATCTCATGATCAATCGCCCGTGCCACGACATCGCGCGGGGCAAGTTCCAGCCGGGGATCGAAATCGGGCATGAAGCGATAGCCCGTTTCGGGGATCAGCAGATGCCCGCCTTCGCCGCGCACCGCTTCGGTAATCAGGAAATTTTTGACGTCGAGATTATAGAGGCAGGTCGGGTGGAACTGCATCATCTCCATATTGGAGACGCGGCACCCCGCGCGCCAGGCCATCGCGATGCCGTCCCCCGTCGCGCCACGCGGGGCGGTGGAAAACAAATAGGTGCGCCCCGCGCCGCCCGTCGCCAATATGGTCGCGCGCGCCGTGAACAGCTCGACCCGGCCAGTCGCGCGGTTGACCGCATAGACGCCCCAGACATGACCCGATCCCGAATAGCGCGCCTCATGCCGCCCGGTGGCGAGATCAATCGCGACCATATCGGGCACCAGGGTGATATTGGGGTGCAGGTCAGCCGCGCGCTGCAACGCTTCCTGCACTGCCCAACCAGTCGCGTCATCGACATGCACGATCCGCCGGTGCGAGTGCCCGCCCTCGCGCGTCAAATGCGGGAGGTTGCCCTCCATATTGAAGGGCACGCCGAGCTCAGCCAGCCGCGCAATTGCGGCGGGGGCGCTTTCGACGACGAATTCCACGGTCGCGCGGTCGTTCAGCCCCGCGCCCGCCACCATGGTATCCTCGATATGGCTGTCAAACGTGTCGCCGGGTTCCAGAACGGCGGCGATGCCCCCTTGTGCCCAGGCGGTCGACCCTTCGTTGAGCCCGCCCTTGGCGAGGACGGTCACCTTGAACTGATCAGCGAGGTTGAGCGCGGCGGTGAGCCCGGCGGCACCGGAGCCGATGATGAGGATGTCAGTTTGGTTCATTGACACCGGTCCTTCCTAACCGTTCGTGTCGAGCGAAGTCGAGACACCCTGCGCAGAGCTTGCGGCACGTCCCTCGACAGCGCTCGGGACGAACGGGTGAAGGGCGTTCAGGCCGAGTTCGACGCCCGCGTTAAATTAAGGAACACATCCTCCAGATCGGCCTCGCGGGTCGAGACATCGACGATCCCGTAGCCGTCCGCCTGGACTGCGGCGAGCACTTGCCCGGCATTCACGCTATCCTTGCGGTAGGTGATCTCCAGCACGCGGTCGCCCTTGACCTCGATCTTCTCGAAGCTGCCATGGTCGGGCGGCGTGGCGATGTCGCGGTCGACAGTGACTGCGACCAGCTTTTCCTGCGCCATGC
>JAIERC010000238.1 GCA_019747165.1 Sphingomonas sp.
ACAAAATCGATGTCGCCCCGCCCTATACTGCGGTCGCCCGCCACGCGGTGTTCCCAGAGCCCAGCCATGACGAGGCCGCGCGCTTCGATTTCCTCGCGAATTTCAACAAATATATGGCAACCACGCTCGGCCCCGGCAACAAGCGCGCTTATGACACGCGCGTGCTGCCCGCCTTCGTCAAGGAACATGGCCGCGAGCCCGAGGACCGCTTCGAGATCCGCCGCGCGATGAACAAGGACCCGTGGCATCGCTTCTGGTCAGCGCTGAAACGCAATTCGATGGAGATGCGCCAGCATAATGGCCGCCAAATGGTGCTGCGCCAATTGGATGAACTCGACGCCAAGGCGCGCCAGTTCAACGAGGGGCGCGACACGCTCCGTCTCGATCCGTCGCTGCAGGTGCCGCGGTACCAGCAGGCGGTCGACATCCACTGCATGCCCGGCAGCTATCATGGCGAGGAACGCCCTGGTGACGTATCGGCGGGCGCCAATTATGACTGCGGGATCTTTGCGACGACGGCGGGCGGGCTTGGCGCGCTGTCGGATGGCGGCGGCATGGCGCTGGTCGACTGGATCAAGCGTGAGCGGCCCGGCTGGGCGCCTAAGCGCATTCTCGATATGGGCGCGACGATCGGCCACAATATCGTGCCGCTCGCGCTCGCCTTTCCGGAAACCGAGATCATCGCGATCGACACCGCCGCGCCCAGCTTGCGCTATGGCCATGCCCGCGCGCAGGCATTGGGGGCGCGCAACCTGCACTTCGTCCAGATGAATGCGGAAGATCTGAGCGCCTATCCCGACGGGCATTTCGATTGGGTGCAGACGACGATGTATCTGCACGAACTGTCCGGCACTGCGCTCCCCCGCATCATCCGGGAAGGGCACCGCGTGCTGAGCCCCGGCGGGCTGATGTTCCACCTGGAGCAGCCGCAATATTCGGACGCAATGCCGCTTTACGAACAGTTCATCCGTGATTGGGACGCGTTCAACAACAACGAGCCCTTCTGGTCGTCGATGCACGCGCTCGACTTGAAATCGATCATGGTCGAGGCGGGGTTTGCGACCGACGATCTGTTCGAGACGGGCGTGCGTGCCGTGGTCGATGAGCGCATTTTCCCCAAGGCCAATGACGGCGATGGCGAGGATCATGGCCGCGCGGCCTATTGGCACGCTTATGGTGCTTGGAAGGCCAAATGAGCGAAGGTCTCGACTGGATCGGCCTGGCGGGCAAGCGCGCCAAGGGCAAGCGGCCGGAGTATTTCGAAGACCCCGCGATCGACCGCATCCTGTCGATCGTGATGGCGCTGGTCGCCGAAGTGTCGGTGCTCAAGCAGCGACAGGATACGGTCGAGCGGCTGCTGGATGCGAAGGGCACCATCAGCCGCGCCGATATCGAAGGCTTCGTCGCAGACAAGAACGCGGCCTATGAGCGCGGGGTCGAGACCAAGGCCTATATCGCCCGCGTCATGCGCGGCGTGCAGCAGGCGATGGAGGCGATGGCGGTCGATGAGAAGCCGGTGGAGCAGGTCAGCCGCGAGTTGAAGGAATTGTGATGCAGCATCGCACCGTGCGCGGGCGTATCCGCTACACCTCCAAGAAACCCGAAATGCTGGATCAGGAGCGCGGGCGCGAATGGTTCGCCTTCACGCATCATGCCGACGGTGCGGTGACGCTACGGGCGCAGTGCGAGATCGAGGAGCCCGCGCCGACGGTGCTGCGCGATGTGATCTATTCAATGGACGCCGATGGCCACCCACGCAACCTGCACGTCCATTTGACCGTCGGCGATGTCTTCATGGGATCAGGCTGGTTCAACCTGACGCACCGTGACGATGGCGGCGTGATTGAATGCGAAAGCGTTGGCCCATCGATCGGACGACTTTCCCAGCGCGTCGATTTCTCCGGCGCGATTGACGGGATCGGCACCCACCCGATCGTCGGCGACGGCTTTCTGACGCGGTGCATGGATGTATCGAAAGGCCCGCATCGCCGCACGATGCGTTTCTATCTCCCCTCCCCCGACCATCGCGGCGCCACCCCGCCAATGATCGCCGAGGTGAAGATAGACCTGGAATACATCGGCGAAGAAACTGTGACGGTTGCCGCCGGCACCTTCACCTGCCGCCATTTCGTCTTCATCGATTCAAACGGTCCCGGCATGGGCGGCAATCAACACCCGCACTATGATATGTGGGTGACGGCGGACGACGACGCGGTGTTCGTGCAGGGCGGCGTCGGCGGCTATATGCAAACATGGTATGAGTTGGTGGAATTGGAGCGGTAGCTACCCCCAATTGGCACCACCTCTCCGTCGCCCCGGCCTTGAGCCGGGGTCCCGCTTCTTCTTTCCAAGGGCTGTCCAAAGGCAGCGGGACCCCGGGTCAGCCCCGGGCTGACGATGGGAATGACTACCCTACCCGCACTTCATCGCACAGCGTCCGCCGCGTCGGCACTCCTTGTTCGAACCATTGCCACGTCCGCGCCCTCGTCTGGCCGTCATCGGACAAATGGATGATCTCGACGAAATGGTCGCCGGGGGAATCCTTGCGGTCAAGCCGCAGCATCACACTGCCGCTGTGCGTTTCCCAGCCATAGCCGATGAAGCGATCGGTATCCCAGTGCAGCATCCCGTCGCGGAACACGCCGCCGAACGAGCGTTCGACCACGCGGCCATCGTCCCAGGTCATTTTGTTCGACTGGATATAGGCGAACGCCCCATCGCTCGGGAATTCGCACAGGGTCCAGGTGCGGTGCCGATCAATCAGCGATCCATCGCGCGCAAGATGCGTGTAGGTGCCCTCCCATTCGCCAGCGTGGCGCAGCATATTGGGCATGGCTTCGGCAAAGCTGGTCATCGGCGAGCGTCCTCCGCATAGGCTTGGATCGGCAGCGCAGTGCCGGTCTGGCGAAGCAGCGCCTGCTTGCGGAAGAAACGCAGCAGGCCGCTGTCCCCCATCCGCGAGGGGCCTAGCCCGCTTGCGCCGAAGCTCGATTTTTCGGCGTCCCACACCATCGCGGTGAGCGAGCCGTCGTTGATCGACACCGCGCCTGCGTTCAACTGGACGGCAACGGTTTCGGCTTCCTCAGCCGATCCCGCCAGCACCGCCGCCGACAGCCCAAAAACACCGCCATTGGCGAGCCCCACTGCCTGATCGATAGTATCGAAAACCGTGACGGGGATGACCGGGCCGAAGGTTTCTTCGGCCATGATGGCCATCTCCGGCGTAACCTCAGCAAGCACCGTTGGCCGCAGATAATGACCGCCGCCGATCGTCTCGACATTGCCGCCCGCCAGCACTGTCGCGCCCTTGGCCACCGCATCGGCGATCTGCGCCTGGACGATCTCAGCCTGTTTGGCGAAGATAAAGGGGCCGATCTCGCCACTGCCGATATCATCGGCATTGAGCCGTGCCGCCTGGGCACCCGCAACCAGCGCGGAGAGAAAGGGCTCGGCGATTTGCCGCGCAACATAAACCCGTTCGATCGACTGACAGGCCTGCCCCGTATTGACGATCGACGCCCGAAGCGCGACCTGCGCCGCCCAGACTGGATCGGCACTGGCCAGCACGATCATCGGGTCCTTGCCGCCGAGTTCGAGGCTGGCGGGGATGAAGGCAGCGGCGGCAGCTGCCGCCACCTTTCGCCCGGTCGCGACCGATCCGGTAAAGGCGATATAGTCGACCGCATCGACGAGCGCCGCGCCGGTTGCGCCATCGCCCTCGATTATCGCGAGCGGGACATCGGGCACCTCCGCAATCGCTGCCATTAGCGGGCGGATAAAGCGCGGGGTGACTTCGGAGGGCTTGACGATGACGGCGCATCCCGCGGCGAGCGCCGGGATCGCATCGATCAGCGCAAGCGTCAGCGGAAAATTCCACGGGCTGATCACGCCGACCAATGGATAGGGCACCAGCCGCGTCGTGACGACAATAGCCGGCGTCGCGCTGGGCCGCGCTTCACCAGTGGCGCGGGCGATGAGATCGGGCGCAAGGCTGGCCCAGCGATCAAAGGTGCGCGGTGTGCCCTCCGCTTCGATGAAGGAGATCGCGCGGCGCCCCGTATCGATGGTCAGCGCAGCGGCAATTGCGTCGGCATGGCGGGCAATTGCTGCACCCAAAGACCGCAGCATTTCCGCTCGGTCGGCGGCGGATCGACTCGCCCAGTGACGCTGCCTGTCGCGTAAGTCGCTCGCGAGCGCGGCAAGGCGATCGGCGTCGAGCGGATCGATTTCATAATCCAACGCGCCACTGCGCGGGTTGCGGACCTGCATCATTGCTGCGCCGCCCAGCCATCGACGATCGCGCCGCCGCTGGCAGTCCACACCTCTGGCCGCTGCGTCAGATCGGCGAGCAAATCCTCCAGCGCACCAATCCGATAGGGCAGCGCCATTATATAGGGCGTCAGGTGCAGCGGCAGCATCCGCCCGCCATGCGTCCGCGCCTCTGCCGTCAGCCAGTCGCACGCGTCAACCATCTGCTGCGCATAACTGTCCGCCGATTGCTGCTGAACGGTGATGATCTGGCGGTCGCTCAGTTCGTGGTTGAGCGGCAGGTTGATCAGGCCGTTGTTGAACCGATAGGGCAGTTCGTCATTCACCCAGTCGCATGCGTAGGTCAGCCCGGCTTCGCGTAGCAGATCAGGGGTGCTCCAGCTCTGGCTGCGCGCGATCGACAGCCAACCGCGCGGGCGCGTGCCGCTGACTCGCTCTAGCGTATCGAGCGACATTGCGATCAGGGCGCGCTCGTCGTCGATCGGCAATCCGCTCGCGATGGTGCCGTTCATGTCGGTCGAATGCGCGATGATCTCATGTCCGCCCGCGACGATATCGGCGATCAGTTCGGGATAGCGATCGGCAATCGCCGCATTGGTCGCAAAAGAGGCCACTGCACCCACCTTCGCAAAGGTGTCGAGCAGCCGATATACGCCCACCCGGTTGCCATAATCGCGCGCGGTATAATGCCGGTAATCGGGATAAGCGGTCTGCATATGGCCCGGCGCGCGGAAGGGCGTGTCGCTGGGAAGGATGGGAAACCATTCAAGGCTGACGCACAACCAGAGCGCGACCGATTTGCCGCCGGGCCAGATGACAGGCGGACGATCCTTCAGCGCCGACCATGGAAAGAGATCATGGTCATAGCCAAGGCGGCGTTTGGGATAGTCCAGATAGCCGGGATCAAGCGTCATTGCTGCGCCCGCCACGCATCGACAATTTCCCCCGCACGCGCGATCCAGGCGCGTCCATCGGCGGCGATGTGTTCGAGAACGCCTTCGAACGCGCCGATGCGGTGGGGCTGACCGATCAAATAGGCATGGAGCGGAATGCACATCACCGTGCCGGAAACCTCGCCCTCCGCGGCCAGCCGATCGAACTGGCGGATCAGCGTATCAGCATAGTCGCGCGGGCTCATATTATAGACGAAGAAGCCATAATGGTCGTTGACCTCCAGGCTGTAGGGAATCGAGGCGAGCCGCCCCTTGGCAACCTTCACCGCCTGCACTTGATCGTCATGATACAGGTCGCAGGTGTAATCGAGGCCATAATCGGCGAGCAGATCGAGCGTGCGCGGTGTGTGAGTCAGCGCAGGGGCGAGCCAGCCCCTGATCCGCTGGCCGGTGGCGGCGAGCACCGTCTGGATCGAATCCTCAATGATCGCGCGTTCTTGCGCTTCGTCCATGCCGTAAGCGTAGCGCGTATTGTAGATGCCGTGGCTGAAAAACTCCCAGCCCCGCTGCGCCGCATCATCGACCACGTCGGGGTGATGCTGGCACAGCGCAACCGACAGGCTGACCGATCCTGGAAAGCCATGGCGGCTCATCGCCTCTGCCATGCGCCAATGCGATACGCGGTTGCTATGGTCGCGGTGACTATAGCCGACGACATCGGGATGCGGCTTGCCCCAAGCCTTGCGCTGCGGGTGGGCGGGAGGATCAATCTCATAATATTCGAGATTGGGTGCGACCCAGACCGCGACGGTTTTCCCACCCGGCCAGACAATTTTGGGGCGGCCCCGATAGCGGGCATAGTCGTAAAGCCCGGGATCAGCGGTGCCTTCCTGCATTAGCGTGCTTCCAACCAGTCAATGACGGTCTGGACCTGCTCAACATCGGCATATTTTAGCTGAAGATCGGTGAGGTTCGCGAAGTGATAGCTTTCATGCTTGTCGGCGCAGGTCTCAATCGGCACTATGGTGCGATAGCCATGGCTAAGCGCATCGACAGCGGTAGCGCGCACGCAGCCACTGGTCGAGCCTCCCGTCACCACCACGGTATCGACCTTGTGCCAGACCAGATAGCTGGCAAGCGGCGTTTCGAAAAAGGCGCTCGGCATGCGCTTGGTATATTGCAGATCATCAGGGTGGATGATGCAGCGATCATCATAGGCATGACGCTCGCTGCCATATTTGATGTTCTGCAGCGAATCGGGGGTGTCGGTGCGCGTGCCCCAGATGCCGGCATCGCCCGCATCAGCCTTATATCCGACCCGACTCCAAATGACGGGCATGCCCCGCGCGCGGGCGAGATCGGAAATGATGTTCACATAGTCGATTTGGCGCGGGTCCGTTTCATATGCGGTGGCGAACTTGTCGATCCGCGTATAGGCCTGTTGGAAATCGACATTGACGATTGCCAGCTTGCTGCCGAACCCGAATTTCTTGCGCGCCGGATTGGCCATGACACCATCGAAAATCTCGCGCGCGGTCCGGCCGTCCTCAATCATCCGGGTGCCGATCGGATCGGACATTGCAGGCTTGCCTCCTTATTTGCTTGTATCGATGATGCGGACAGGATTAGGACTTGTCCAGCAGGATTTGTCCGGACAACTTAAGCGCAATGCAAATTAGTCGTCACTTCGTCGATATCGGTGGCCGCCGCGTGCATTATCGCCGCTGTGGGGCGGGGCCAACGCTGTTGATGGTCCACCAAAGTCCGCGCTCTTCGGCTGAATATGAAGCGTTGATGCGCGAATGGGGGGTGCACTTCACGTGCATTGCGCCCGACACGCCAGGATTCGGCCAGTCCGATCCACTGGCGGGCGATGAACCAAGCATCGATGATTTTGCCGATGCTATCGTCGAGCTGCTCGATGCACTGGGGCTGGCGCGGGTGGCGGCATATGGCTTTCATTCAGGCGGCATCATCCTGGTGACCGCGCTAAAACGCCATCCCGATCGATTCAGCTGCCTTGCCGTTGGCGGCTATGCGATCTGGACGCCCGAGGAGATGGCGCTGTTCGGCGAGCATTATCTGCCAGTGTTCGAGCCAAGCGCTTTTGGCGAACACCTCACCTGGTTGTGGAACCGGATGCTCGAACAAAGCTGGTTTTTTCCTTGGTTCGATGTGCGGCCCGAAGCGCGGCTATCGGTGGCGCATGCCGATGTCGGGCGGGTCGATGCAGCGGTGCGCGAGATGCTCGATTCCGGCGCCGCCTATCGCGCCGGCTATGGTGCGGTGCTGCGTGCGCCGCGCGATATTCCGCCGGCCGAAGCGGTGACGCCGCCTGTCTTGATCACGGCCTATGCAGGCGATCCGCTCCAGCCGCATATCGATCGATTGGGGCCGATGCCACAGGGGTGGTCAGCGCACAAAGTGGCCACCCCCGCCGACCATCAAGCCGACAGCCTTGCCTTCCTGCGGCAGCACGCAAGCGGCAGCGCCCCGGCGGTGAGAGAGGTTGATGACGAAGGGTTTTTGCCGATCGTCACCGACGGCTTTGATGGCCTCATCCATTGGCGCGGACGCAAGGGCGGTTCGCTATTGCTCCACCCGCCCGGCAGCGCGGCCGATTTGATGGACGCTCGGCAGGGTGTAGCGATTGACCTGCCGGGCCATGGATTGTCGGATCGCTGGCCCGGACCGCCGCCCGAAGCCTGGCCCGCCTGGCAGGCAGTGATCGATGCCGCGACTGACGCGCTGGGCGCCAGCGAGATCATCCTGCCAACCGTGCCGCCCGGCAAACCTGAGCGGCTGTTTCCGGATCTGACGCCGGACCGCTTCGGGAGCTATCTAACGCGTGCCTGGGCAATCATTCGCGCACAGCATTTGTTTGATCCCTGGTACGAGGCCGACGCAGTCCATGCGCGTGCCTTTGATTTGACCGATATCAACGCCGATAAGCTGGCGCGCGCGCATCGTGCGCTGATCCGGGCGAGCGCCGCCCGGCCCTATCTTGTCGCATTGCGATCGCACGAAGGAGAAAGCTGATGGGAATTCGTGAAGACATGCCAGTGCTCGCCCGCCACGAAGGCGTGTGGGACGGCACCTATACTTATTACAATGCCGCCGGGGTGAAGATCGACGAGCACACATCGCGGCTGTTCTGCCGTTTCCTCGACGATAATGCCGAGACGCCCTATCACCAGACCAACCATTACACATGGCCCGATGGCCGCACCGAAATCCGCGATTTCCCTGCCGCCTATCACGACAAGCGGGTGTGGTGGGACAATGATCTGATCATCGGTTCGGCCTGGGAAGTCGGCGAGGACGAACATCGCCGCGCCGTCATGCTCTATTGGCAGCGCACGGGCGATCCCTCGCTCTATCTTTACGAGATGATCCAGATCGCCGATCACGGCAAAAGCCGCTGCCGCACCTGGCACTGGATTCGCAATGGCGAACTGGAAACGCGGACCGCCATCCAGGAAACATTGGTGACGCGCGACTGGCGTGCGCTGGAAGCCGAGATGGAGGCCGCCGCTGGCTGAGCCACGCACCCTATTTGCCAAGCTTTGGGACGCGCATGTCGTTGCCTCGTTGGGCGCGGGCGATGATCTGATCGCGATCGACCGAGTGTTCCTTCACGAACGCACCGGATCGGTCGCGCTCAAGTCGCTGGCGGCGGCGGGCCGGTCGGTGCGCGATCCGGCCCGGGTGTTCGCAGTGACCGATCATATCGTCGATACACTGCCGGGGCGGACGGGTACGCTCGTTCCCGGTGGCGACGTTTTCCTCACAGCAACGCGAGAGGAGACCAAGGCGGCGGGCATTCATCTGTTCGATGTCGATGACCCCAACCAAGGCATCGTCCATGTCATCTCGCCCGAACTTGGCATTGTGCTGCCCGGCGCGACCTTGGTCTGCCCCGATAGCCACACCTGTACCCAGGGCGCGTTCGGCGCGCTCGCCTGGGGCATCGGCTCGACCGAGGCCGAACATGCGATGGCGACCGGCACGCTGCGGATGGCGCGGCCCAAGACGATGCGCGTGTCGTTCACCGGCACGCTGCAGCCGGGGGTGACGGCGAAGGACATGATCCTCATCTTGATCGCCCGCTACGGCGCGGGTGGCGGCAAAGGCTATGCTGTTGAGTTTGCCGGTGCGGCGGTTACGGCGCTGGACCTCGATGGTCGCCAGACGCTGTGCAATATGGCCACCGAATTCGCCGCGATGACTGGCTTCATCGCGCCCGACGACATGGTGTTCGACTATCTGAAAGGTCGGCGTTTTGCACCGGCCGGGGCCATGTGGGCGCAAGCCGCAGAATCATGGCGCAGTCTTCATAGCGACGTCGGCGCGGCATTTGATCGCGAAATTAGCATCGATGCGGCATCGATCGAACCGATGGTAACCTGGGGCACCTCCCCCCAAAGTGCTGCAGCGATCAACGCGTCCGTCCCCGATCAAGCCACCAGCGCCCTAAGCCCACAGGGATATGTGCAGGCGCTTGATTATATCGGCTTGGCGCCGGGCCAGCCGCTTGCAGGCCAGCCCATCGATGTGGCGTTCATCGGGAGTTGCACCAACGCCCGGCTATCGGACCTGCGCCGCGCTGCCGCCATCGTGCGCGGCCAGCACGTGGCGCCGGGCGTGCGCGCCATCGTCGTGCCCGGATCAATGGCGGTCCGCCGCGCCGCCGAGGCCGAAGGGGTCGACCGATTCTTTACTGACGCCGGATTCGAATGGCACCTCTCGGGTTGCGCCATGTGTTTCTATGCCGGCGGACCCGGCTTTGCCCCCGGCACCCGCGTGATTTCATCCACCAACCGCAATTTTGAAGGGCGGCAGGGCCCGGGCGTCCGCACCCACATCGCCAGCCCGGAAACCGTGGCCGCAAGCGCGATTGCCGGCGCGCTCGCTGATCCCCGCATGGCATGCGCCAGGGTGACCGCATGACCGCCTTTCCGCCCGTGCCCCACGTCTCGGGAATCGCCGCACCGTTGATCCGCGCCAATATCGATACCGATGCGATCATCCCCAGCCGCGAGATCAAGGGCGTTGGGAAGGCCGGTCTGGCCGATGGCCTGTTCGCCGGCTGGCGCTATATCGAGGGCCGCACCCCGGACCCCGATTTCATCCTCAACCGGCCCCGATATGCCCATGCGCCTATCCTGCTTGGTGGGGACAATTTCGGCTGCGGATCAAGCCGCGAGCACGCCGTCTGGGCGCTGCACGATTATGGGGTGAGAGCGGTGATCGCGCCCAGTTTTGCGCCAATCTTCCAAGGTAATTGCGTGCGTAACGGCATCATTCCGGTGGCGCTAGACGCGGGGTTGATCGCGCAGTTGGGCGACATGGTGGCCATCGATCTGCTCGCCCAGACGGTAACGTCAAATGAGGTGACTGCCGCATTCGAAATCGATGCAGAGGCCAAGGCGATGCTGGCCGAAGGGCTCGACGCGATCGACCTGACGCTTAAGCATGCAGCATTGATCAACCAGTTTCTCGCCGCCGACAAAGCGGCTCGCCCATGGATCTATCTGGAACCCAGCGCATGACCCGCATCCTCATTTCCGAAGTCGGCCCGCGCGACGGTCTGCAATCGATCGATCGGGTGATGCCGCTTGCCGCCAAAAAAGCCTGGATCAAGGCCGAGGCCGAGGCAGGCGTGCGCGAGATTGAGGTTGGCAGCTTCGTGCCCGCATCGCTGCTGCCGCAAATGGCCGATACGGCAGAACTGGTGGCATTCGCGCGGTCGCTGCCGGGGCTAAACGTGGTCGCGCTGGTGCCGAATGCGAAGGGAGCCGCGCGGGCAGTAGAGGCTGGCGTGCACGGCATGTCGATCCCCTTTTCGATGTCAGAGACCCATTCCAGGCGCAACGTCCGCAAGGATCACGCCCAAATGATTGAGGAGATCCGCGCGGTCGCTGGGATCGCCCAGGCGGCGGGTGTCCATTTCGCGGTCGGGCTTTCGACCGCCTTTGGCTGCACGATCGAAGGCGCCGTCAGCGAGGATCAGGTCGTCCGGCTCGCCGAAGCATCGGTTGCGGCGGGGGCGATGGAACTAAGCCTCAGCGACACCACCGGCTATGCCGACCCCGCCCAGGTCAAGCGGCTTGTCCGCAAGGTTCGCGCCGCCGTGGGATCCGACAAACTCACCACCTTACACCTGCACAATACGCGCGGACTTGGCCTTGCTAATGCGCTGGCCGGACTGGAGGAAGGGATTACCACGCTCGATTCGTCGCTTGGCGGGCTTGGTGGTTGCCCCTATGCGCCCGGCGCATCGGGCAATATCGTAACGGAGGACCTCGCCTTCATGCTGCAGGCAATGGGCTATGAGACGGGGATTGACCTCGACAAGCTCATGACAGTGCGCGCGATCCTGGCTGAGGCGCTACCGGGCGAGCCGCTTTATGGCTTCACCCCCGATGCGGGCCTCCCGATCGGCCTTGACGAGCGCGTCGTATGACCCATGCAACGCCGCTGGCTGGGCTAAAGGTTGTTGAATTTACCCATATGGTGATGGGACCTGCTGCCGGATCGATATTTGCGGCACTGGGTGCTGAAGTAACGCGGGTCGAACCGCAAGGCGGCGACCCAACCAGGAACCTCATTGGTTCAGGATCGGGTTATTTTCCGATGTATAACCGTCACAAGGCATCAATCGCCGCTGACCTGAAATCGCCTGAAGGGCTCACCGCTGCCATGGCGCTGGCCGCAGAGGCGGATATCCTGATCGAGAATTTCCGCCCCGGCGCGCTCGACCGGCTGGGCCTGGGCTATGCGGCGCTGGCGGCGATCAACCCACGGCTCGTCTATTGCTCGCTAAAGGGCTTTCTTCCCGGCCCCTATGAGGACCGCACCGCGCTTGATGAAGTCGCGCAGATGATGGGCGGGCTGGCCTATATGACCGGACCACCCGGTCGGCCCTTACGCGCTGGATCAAGCGTGATTGATGTGACCGGCGGCATGTTCGGCGTGATCGCAATCCTGGCCGCGATCGAAGAACGCCACCGCACAGGGCGCGGACAAAAGGTGCAGGCATCGCTGTTCGAAACCACCGTCTACCTCGTGGGACAGCACATGGCCCAAATGGCAGTAACGGGCCACGCCGCCGCGCCAATGCCCGCGCGCATCTCCGCCTGGGCAATTTATGACGTCTTTGAAACCAGGGACGACCCCGTCTTCATTGGCGTCGTGTCTGATCCCTTATGGCAAAAATTCTGCGCCCTATTCGCACTGGACAGTCTGTGGGCCGACGAAACCCTCCGGCGCAACAACGACCGCGTCCTGCACCGCGAGCGCATCTTGCCAGAAATCCGCGCGCTGATCGGCCGCCTGTCCCGCGCGGAGGTGATTACCCGGCTTGAAGGAACCGGCATCCCGTTCGCCCCAATCGCACAGCCAGAGGATTTATTCGATGACCCGCATCTTTTGGCGTCGGGCGGACTGGAACCAGTGACCCTGCCGAACGGGCGCGAAACCACCTTGCCAACGCTGCCGATCGAAATGGATGGCAAGCGCACCAGTCGTGCGTCAGCCCTGGCCCCGGTGCCCGAACCGACGCGATAAGCTCGATCCGACGTTGAGCGATCGCGGAAATATGAGCTGATCCGACACCCAATTACTGCCTTGGCCGCACCGTTGGTTACCCTAAACGGCCCCCGGTCGATTACTGTTGCGCATCGCTATAGCACCACGCTAAGCACCTTGTGAAAAGGGGGGAATTGGGATGGATGCGCTTCGGTTGGACGCCGTCGTCAAGCGATTTGGCGACTTTACGGCGGTCAACGACCTGAGTTTTGCGGTCGCGCCTGGCGAGGTGTTCGGCTTTCTGGGCGGCAATGGCGCGGGCAAGACGACGTCGCTGCGCATGGTGCTCGACATCCTGCGGCCCGACCAGGGCAGCATCGCCGTCCTCGGCAAGCCACCGGGCCGCGGCGCGAGCGCGCGGCTGGGTTTCCTGCCCGAAGAGCGCGGGCTGTACCGGACGATGACCGCTATCGAAACGATCATCTATTTCGGACGGCTGAAAGGCATGACCACCGCCGATGCTAGGCGTGAAGGGCTGGTGCTGCTCGACCGGTTCGGGCTGGGGGCGTTTGCCAAGACCACCGTCGACAAGCTCTCCAAGGGGATGGCGCAAAAGGTTCAGCTCGCCACCGCGATCGTCAACAAGCCCGACCTGTTGATCCTCGACGAGCCCTTTTCCGGGCTCGACCCGGTCAATCAGGGCTTGCTGGAGGACGAGATCCTGTGCGCGGCCAAGGGCGGTGCGGCGGTAGTCTTCTCCACCCATGTCATGCAGCATGCCGAGCGCCTGTGCGACCGGCTGCTGTTCCTGGCGCATGGTCGCAAGCAGTTTGAGGGCACACAAGACGGCGCGCGCGACACGTTGCCCGTGCGGCTAACGCTGGTCGCGCAGCACTCGCCCGCGACACTCGCCGGGGTTGAGAGCGCCGAGGACAAGGGACCCGCCGCCGCTGCCGATGGCTGGCGCATTTGGGACGTCCGGCTTACGCCCGGCGGTGACCCCGGCGACCTGTTGCAGCACTGCACCGCCCAAGGCTTTGCGCTCCGCCGTTTCGAGCAGCAGCGCGCCAGCATGCACGACGTCTTTCTCCACATTGTCGGCGGCGCGGAGGCACGGCCATGATCCAGCACATCATGCTCGTCGCCGCGCGCGAATTCCGCCAGATCGCCGCGACCCGCAGCTTCTGGCTCACCCTGCTGATCCTGCCCGCCGCGCTCGCGCTCGGGCCGCTGACGTCGCGCTTCACCGGCCGGTCGAACACAGAAACGGTGATGTTGATCGATCAGAGCGGCGGCAGCGTCGCTAAAGCAATCCGTCAACAGATCGACACCAACGAACAGCGCGCCGTGCTGATCGACCTGGCGCGCTATGTGAAGCGCCATGACCTGCAACGCGCAGCCCCTGATGCCGTCTGGACGCGCGACGCACGCTGGTTCGGCGATGGCGATGTCCAGGCTTTTGTGGCGGCGGGCGGGCTGAAGGCGGCCCGCACCAGAATCGCCGAAATCGCGCCCGAGGATGCCAAGAAGTACGAAGCGCCGGAGCCCAATTACAAGATCGTCCCTGCCCCGCCGGAGGTTGCGATCGCCCCTGGGCCGACGATCGACCAGCAGCTTGAACCCTTGCTCCGCCCCGCCGACAAATCGGGGCGCAAGCCGATCGATTACATCCTGTTGATCCCGCCCGAATTCGGCAGCTCGCCTGTCGTGCGGCTCTGGGCAAATGGCCAGCCGCGCGCGGCGTTCGTCACCGCATTGCAGGGCGTACTGACGGGCGAGTTGCGCACCCGTTTCCTGCAATCGAACGGCGTCGCGACCGGCACCGCTGCCGCCGCCAGCGTCATCGCTCCCGCGATCAGCGTGACCACCCCGCCGGAAGGCAGCGGGCGCGAGCGCGTGATCATCCGATCGATCCTGCCGCTCGCCAGCGCCTATATCCTGATGATGTCGCTACTGCTGTCGGGCAGCTGGATGCTGCAGGGCGCGATCGAAGAGCGCAGCAACAAGCTGATCGAAACCGTGCTCGCCTGCGTCACCCCCAATGAACTGATGTACGGCAAGCTGATCGGCACCGTCGGGATTGGCCTGGCGATGGTGGTGACTTGGGTCGCGTGCGGCCTGTTCGCGGCCTATGCGACGCAGGGCGATATCGCTGAGCTGATCAAGCCCGCGCTCGAACCCGTCTCCTCCGTCGGCAGCATCGCCACGATCCTCTTCTTCTGTTCCCCGTCAGCACCAATGGCACAGATTTGAGGTTGTGAATTAAGGAGGGTTGGGGCTTCGTCGTAGTGACGAAG
>JAIERC010000307.1 GCA_019747165.1 Sphingomonas sp.
GGTGTCCTGATATATCTATGGGGTAAAGGATCGCCGGGCGCATAGCGTAAATGTTGCGGCGCGGGAAGAGCGCACCGGCGCAAGCCTAACCCTCGCGCTCGATCAGCCTGCCGGCAGCCGCCAGATCAACTGGCCGCGAATAGAAAAAGCCCTGGCCGAATGTACAGCCCATATCGCGCAAATCCTGGCACTGGCGCGGCGTTTCGAGTCCCTCGGCAATCACCGATAATTCCATCGTCGATGCCAGATCAAGCACAGCCCGCACGATACCGCGGCCGATCGTTCCACGATCGGTCCCCATTTCAGCCACGAAACTACGGTCGAGTTTTAGCGTGTTGAACGGATAGCGGTGCAGATGGCCCAGCGATGAATAGCCCGTGCCGAAATCATCCAGGCTCATCCGCACCCCGAGCGCCCGCAATTCGCGCATGATGCGGACGGCGCGGTCAGGATTGGTAATGGCCACCCCTTCAGTGATTTCCAGCGAAATTGTTGCCGGCGCGATCCCGGTTTCAATGATCGTATCGCGAACAAGATCGACAAAGCCGGGCTGCAAGAACTGACGGGGCGACACATTGATGCTCATCGTCACGGGTTTGCGCGCCGGGAAGCGGCGATGCCATTGCACGGTTGCGATACAGGCTTCGCGTAGCACCCAGTTACCGATCATCACGATCAGCCCGGTTTCCTCGGCAATGTCGATAAACTGTCCCGGCGCGACAATCTCGCCAGGCTGGCGTACCCAGCGCAACAAGGCTTCGAAACCAGACAACCGATCGGTCAGGAGATCGACGATTGGCTGATAGTAAAGCTGAAATTCGCCGCGCCGAAGCGCGCCGCGCAGCTCATTTTCGGTGTTCAGCCGGTTTGTCGCGCGCCGCCGCAGGACATTGTCGAACACAGCCACCTGCCCGCGCCCGCGCGCTTTGGCTTCATACATCGCGGTATCTGCTTTGCGCAGCAGATCCTGTGCCGTCACCCCTTCGGATATGGCATTGGCCACACCAATACTGCCACCGCTATGGATTTCCGATCCGGCCAATAGATGCGGCTGATTAAGCGCCTCCAGCAGGCGAAGTGCAATCCGTTTGGGGAGCCATTGATCGGCGAATCCTTCCAGCAGGACGGTAAATTCGTCCCCGCCAAGGCGAGCCAGCGTCCATTCCGGCCAATTCTCTGAATGGTCGGCGCCACCCTTTTCCAGCGCTTCGGTCAACCGTGCTGCCGTTGCAATCAGCACCTGGTCACCGGCCAGATGACCAAGGCTATCGTTGATGAACTTGAATCCGTCCAGATCAAGGAACAGCACACCAACCCGATAGTCCGGCTGCCGCGCCCGCCGTTCGAGCGCGCGCGTCACCCGATCGTTGAATAGCGCACGATTGGGGAGGTTGGTGAGCGGGTCATGGAGCGCATCATAGAAAAGCTTGGCTGCAAAACGCTCACGCTCAATGACGCGCCCTAATTGCGTACCGATCTGCCCCATCAGCGCCAGAAAAGCTTCGTCCTGGACTGGATTATCGCGCGCAAAAAACTCCATGATGGCCGCGACATCATTTTGAACACGCACCGGGAAGGCAAATGCCGAATTCAGGCCGCATTGCCGGGCGACGTCTTGGCGCGGGAAGTTGGCCGCATGCGTGATATCACTCAGCCAGAGCGGCTCCATGCTGTCGAGCACGCGCCCCGGCAAACCTTCCCCACGCCGGAACTGGCGGGCAAGCGTATCGTTGATGAAGGGCATCAGCCCACCGGGATCAGCAGCGAACCAGACATCTGAAGGCACCAGATTATCGGGATCAGCCGGATCAATCAGATAGACATTGCCAAATGCCCAGTCATTGGACCCGCAGATTTCCGTGATCGCATAGATGAGCGCTTCGCGCGTATTCTCAGCCTCATTCGCTTTGGTGGCAATTCGCTGGAGCAACTCAATCCGCTGCTGCGACAGATACAAATCGCGGAGGCCGCGTTCGGCGATTGCTTCGGCTTCCGCGCGCGCGGCCCGCTCGCGCGCCAGCCGACGTTCGACCCGCTCGAGCTTGTGAGCGAGGTCAATGACATCGGTAAAGTTTTCTGGCTTCAGGAAATCCATTGTACCGCAAGCTGGCAGGCTGCTGCGCCGTCATGCATGCACGCGCGGTGGGCAACGGTGACCTGCTCGCCATAATGGACCGCCGCGCCCTCGATAAATCCTTCGGCCAAGGCGCATAGCTTGCGCGGCGACGAATAACCTATGACCAGTTCGTCCGCCTCAGTCTGCTGGAAGCGGAAATGCGGGCAGCCCGCGCCCGAATAAAGTTTGCGGACTTCAGGGTGGATGATCGTGTTAACGCTCAGCAGGAAGTTACGCGCATTGCTGGGGGATTCGAAAAAGGCGGGGAACCGCTCCGCAAGCGGCGGAATTGCCGATTTGCCGAACCAGCGCAGAACGTCCGCCGCAGATTTATCAAGCTTGGTGGCCGCGGCTCCAACCAGGGCAACGATCTCGCGGTCGTCATAACTGCCCAATGAGGTATAGGCACCTTCGAGTTCGGCGGCATCAAGCAAGTCATCCCAGGTACCGTCGCCGAACTGGGCCATGACCTGTTCTTCGAGCAGATTGAAGATAATCCCCTTCACCAGCGCACCCCGATCAACAAAATGGTCTTGCCTTTTGCGGGAGCAAAGTAAAAAAAACTTGAACGGATGAGCCGTCATAACTGGCCCATAGGGATGGTGGCTTTCCGGCGTGGCGTCGCAGATCAAACTGGCCTAGGTGCTGATGCGCATGAATGGTCTGCGCCGCCTGATCCCCGATCGCTTCATCATGATCCTGATGGCGACATTGACCATCGCCACGCTGCTGCCCGCCAGCGGGACAGCGCTGACGGTGGTGGGCTGGATATCCAATGCCGCGATCTTTCTGCTGTTCTTCTTGCACGGTGCGCGACTGAGTCCCCAGGCGGTGATTGATGGGGCAAAACGCTGGTGGCTGCAGGCTGCGATCCTGGCCTTTGGCTATCTCGCCCTGCCCGCCATCACGCTGGCTGCCAGCCACGCACTTGCCGGCCGGATGTCACCCGAATTGCTGATGGGGCTGATCTTCCTGGGCGTGCTGCCGACGACGGTGCAATCATCGATCGCCTATGCATCAATCGCGCGGGGCAATGTTGCCGCCGCCGTCATCGCCGCAGCGGCATCAAATCTGATCGGCGTGGTGCTGACACCATTGTTGTTCGCCATTATCGCGAGCACCGCCTTTGGGGCCGTGTCTCTCTCAGGGGTCGGCAAAATTGCGCTGCTGCTGCTGTTGCCCTTTGCGCTTGGCCAGCTGCTTCGGTCACGCGTGCTACCGACCGTGCAGCGCCACGCGCGGATCGCGGGCATGATGGACAAGCTGACGATCGTGCTCGCCGTGTATGTGGCCTTTTCCGATGCTGCCGCCCAAGGGCTTTGGCAGCGGGTCAGCGCGACAGAACTCGGCGCGCTGGCGCTGGTTGTTCTGGGACTGCTGCTGCTTGCCTTTGCGGCGGCCTGGTGGCTGGGCGCAGCGATGGGCCTAGACCCTGCCGACCGCGCGACGATGCTGTTTTCAGGCGCGCATAAGAGCCTGGCGACCGGCGCACCGATGGCGCGGATTCTTTTCCCACCGGCCAGCGCGGGGGCAGTCATCCTGCCCTTAATGCTCTATCATCAATTGCAGCTCATGTTGAGCGCGGTGATCGCCGCTCGACTTGCGGATGATAATGAGCGTATTACATAAGTGCTACACTTGAACGCGGCGGCGATCAGCGGCATTTATGCTGGGCCCCGCGCGCTGGAGGAATGAATGGCAACCACGACCGAAACCGCGACCAACGACCTGGTGTTGACCCCGCCTGAACCCGTCCCCGTCGTCGCGCCGGAACGGGCGGTTGGGCTCGTGCCGGTCGATGATGAAAAGCGCACCCAGCTTCAGGCCAAGGTCGACAGTTTTGTCGACGATCTGGTCGCGCAGGATGTAAATTCGCCCGAATTCGGCAAACGCGTCGATGCGATCAGCGCAATGGGGCAGAAGGAAATCCGCGACGCTGCCGGGCAATCAAACCGCTTCCTCGACCGGCCCGTCAAGGCAATGGACCAGGAATCGGGTGTCGGTGCCGATCTGGCCGAACTGCGCCGCACGATCGAGGATCTCGATCCCGGCAAAAAGGGCAGCCTTTTGGCGCCCAAGAAGATTTTCGGCATCATTCCGTTCGGCAACAAGATGCGCGATTATTTCGACGGCTATAAGTCATCGCAAGGCCATATCTCCTCGATCCTGAAGTCGCTCGGCTCGGGCAAGGACGAGCTGTTGATGGACAATGCCGCGATCGACGTGGAGCGCGCCAATCTGTGGACGTCGATGGGTCGGCTCGAACAGATGATCGTGCTTGCCCAGACGATGGACACAAGGCTTGAAGACAAGGCCAACGAACTCGACCACACCGATCCTGCCAAGGCCAAGGCGATCCGCGAGACCGCGTTGTTCTATGTCCGCCAGCGCACCCAAGATCTGCTGACGCAGATGGCGGTGACGGTGCAGGGCTATCTCGCGCTTGATCTGGTCAAGAAAAACAATGTCGAGCTGGTCAAGGGCGTCGATCGCGCCAGCACCACCACGGTGGCGGCATTGCGTACCGCCGTCACGGTCGCGCAGGCGCTGACCAACCAGCGGCTGGTGCTCGAACAGATCACCTCGCTTAACACCACCACCGCCAACATCATCGATTCGACCGGCAAGCTGCTGAAGAGCCAGACCGCGACGATCCATGAACAAGCGGCTGCCTCCACCATCCCCCTGGAAACGCTGCAACGGGCGTTCCAGAATATCTATGACACGATGGACGCGATCGATGCCTTCAAGCTGAAGGCACTCGACAGCATGAAAACCACGGTGACATCGCTCGGGGTCGAGGTCGAAAAGTCAAAGGGGTATATCGCCCGCGCCGAGGGCCAGGCCCAGGCATCGCTGAGCGGCCCGGCGACCGATCCGTTCAAGCTGGAGTCGGTGTGAGATGACCGATATCGACCGTCAGATCGCGCGATCGGCGGAACTGATCAACCGCGTCGATGCACGTTCGCGGCGAAGCGAACGGCGACGCCATCGTCCCAACGATATCGGCACGCGCGTCGCTCGAATCGCGATCGCTGACGGGGCAATCCTGCTGGCGACGATCATCTTTGCGCTGGCGATCGGCCCGATCGGGCTGCTGGGCGCGGTGGCGGTGATGGGGCTGCTGATGGCCACGACGGTTGCGCTTGCGGTTTTCCCAGCGACCCCGCTGCCAACGCCTGAAAAGCTGCGCGAGGTTTCACTCAAGGCGCTGCCCCAGCAAACCGAACGGTGGCTGGATACCCAGCGGCCTGCATTGCCCGCCCCCGCGATCACGCTGATCGATCAAATCGGGCTTCGACTGGACACGCTGGGCCCGCAGCTCGCCACGCTTGGCGATAACGAACCCGCCGCCGCCGAGGTGCGCAAGCTGATCGGCGAACAGCTACCGGAATTCATCAAGGGCTATACCCGAGTCCCACCTGAGCTGCGTCGTATCGAACGCAACGGCAAGACGCCCGATGCGCAACTGCTTGACGGGCTCAGGCTGATTGAAAACGAAATCGGCGAGATGACAACGCAATTGGCGGAAGGTGATCTCGATCAACTTGCGACACGCGGACGATTTCTGGAAATCAAATATCGCGGCGATAGCGCGGATCCCGTCGGCTAACACACCAGATCGCCCCCCAGCGCCGAACGCGCCGCCGCCTTCAGCTAACCGCTGAACTTCGAATGATCGGGAACCCAGGCAATCCGGGCTTACGCATCAGCCGGGCTGATCTTGGGCTCTTGGCGGGCGGGAACTGCCCCGCTGCGTCACGGGTTGCATCGATCGCAATAGCGGGGATCGGCAGTGGCGCGCGATGATGCATGATCCGCCCGCCAGCCGCAGCCATGGCAGATACTGACCTCGACGCGGGTCAACGCGGTCGGCAGGTCGCAGTCAGCACAGGGCAAACCGGCCAACCGCTCGGTTACGGCAAATCCAGGCCGATCGCATGACGGGCAACGGCACCGCGCGCGCCTGATCAAATCAATCGTCGCGCGCCCTATCGCCCGCATCCGGCGTGGGTTGCGGTGTGCGCGCATATCTGTTTCGATAAACGCTGAACCATCTGCCTTGAGCACGCCCTTTATCGCCGCGTTCAGCTCGTCCCAGTTCTCGCTATCCTTGATCAGCGCGCGTGCCGGTGCCGGCTGGCCGTCGCGGCACCCCATCACGATCACACCGTGACGAGGAAAGCCGACACGCGCCGCGAACGCTGTTCCCGCGGCCAGATCATTGACCACGGCATGCGCGAAATTGGTGTCTAGCGTATGATGCTGCCCCACCAGCTCCAACCCGGTCTGGCGATCACACAACACGACGATCTCACGATCCAGCGAGCAAAAAGGAAGATACGGATGCGGCCCGAAACTCCCCTCGCTGGCCAGCCCGATCGTGACGTCTGGCGATACCGCAAAGGCCGCCGCAATCTTGGCGCGTGCGGCCTCAAGCGGCGATCCAATCCGATCGACGTCGCGACTAAACGTGCCAAACACATCAGTGTCTATGCGCGCGACCTCCAGCCGCAAGCCCAGAAACCGGGAAACCAGGGGGCCAATTCCCTGTTCCTTGCGGTGCATCGTCGCCAGCACTGCCCGATGTCCACGATAAGGGCAGGCAGCCTCGACAGCTAGATTGGCTGCCATCAATCAGGCGGCAAGATCGGCCATCACGTCTGACGGATGTTCGCTGCCCATCGATTCCCAGCCAAGATCCCCGCTATAGCGCCAAGCCATCCGCCCTTCATCATCAAGCGCGAAGAGATATAGCCAGCGATTGTCGAACAACGCCCGAACGCCGGGGTGGCGTTCGAGAATATCGGTCATCGCCGCGCGCGGTGCCTCGATGCACACGCTCAACCGCAGCGGCTCATGGGCCAGCGCATTACCGTCATAGACCGATTGCCAGGGCAGACCGGGCCGCAGCGCCCCGCCATTGCCTTCGACAACGCCAACGCCGCCAATCACATTGTGGAGCAGTTTATTCCCGCCACCGAACAGATCAGGGGCAACGGTCGATCCATAATATTGCAGGCTGATCCAGCTCGCGACGACGACCGGCGCGGTCATGATCAGTTCGAGCACACCAAAGCCCTTGTCCTGCCGCCAGTCATAATCATGCAGAAAGGCGCGACCGTGCATATTCTTGCCAAGGGTGCGGGGGCGGGGGGCGGCGATGAATGCCTTGCACCCGGCCAGCGCCCATTCGGGGCGGGTTTCGGACCAATCCCTGCTGCGCTGCGCGATGCTTCCCTCACCGCTTGCCCGGGGCAGGCGCAGGGCCCGTTCGGTGCGGGCAATCACGCCGGCAGCCGATAGCCAAACTTCCGCGCGGGCCAGATCGGCGGCGTGAGACGACGAGGGATAGTCCTGACTATACAGGAATATCGCATCGGTGGTGGTGTCGTGCAGGGCACCGACGAACATGGTCTCTGCCGGGATGGCAATGCCCTCCTGCGCCACGCCTTCACGGACTTCGGGTTCGTTCAGCAACGCGGCGAGCAGCCGTGCGTTGACCTCACCGGAATAGCCGCCACACGCGCCACAATGCAGGCCACTGGCGTGCGGATTATTGACGACATTGGCCCCATGCCCGACCAGCAGCACCAGCGGCGCAAATTTGTCGGTCAGCGACATCGCCCGCAGGATCGACGTGGCCATGCCGACCCGCGTTGGCAGATCAATGGCAGGATCGGGTTGGGGTGCCGGATCATTGGGCGCCTCATTGCCATACAGGCCAAGCGCATCTCGGACTAGCTTTGCAATATATACTGGCCCGGTCGCTTCAACAAAAGCAAAGGACGATACCGCCGCCAGCTTGAACCGCCCCCAAGCCCGCGTCGCGCGTTCCCGGTAACGCAGGGTAAGATCAGCCGACTCATCGGCATAACCGCCTGATCGCGAGCTTAGCCCGGCATTGAGGAGCACCGGGAGCCGGTGTTCGGCGACATCCGAACCAAAGCGCCGGTGCGACGCCGTCAGGCCAAAAAAACCGGCAAAGCCGAGCGTTTGGATGCGCGGATCGATCGATTCGAGCGCCCGGCGATAGACTTCGGAGCGGACATCGATACAAAAAGCAGCCTGGAGCAGGGGCGGCTGGCTGGCTGCACTTACCTGCAGGCTGGCAAAAGTTTGCGCGAGATCGCGTTGCGCCGCCCGCTCGCAGGCTTCCTGAAGGATCGCATCGATAATCTGCGCCTCGCTTGGTTCGACTGGCTGCGCATGCGCCGCGATCGTCTCTGCCCATGCAGCGCCGATCTGCGCCTCATACTGCACGAACAGCGCCTCCTCCCAGAGCAAGCGGATCGCGAGCAAATCCGTGATCGTGGCGTCGTCGCGCCCGGCAAGCCCGGCCTGCCACAGCTGGAACCGGGCATATTGCGCCCAGCCGCCCAGGCTGATCAGCAAGCGGTGAAAATAGGTTGGCAGTGCTGCCGGTGTCAGGCCAAGCCGCATCACTGCCCGCTCAATCGCCACAGCCGCACTTTCAGGCGCGTCAGCGACGAACGCCGCAAAGCCGCGCAGACCGACAATTTCTGGTGTCAGATCATGCGTCGCGACCGCCTGCCACGCGGCATAGGCACCCTTGCCATGCGGCGCCGCCCATAGTGCCTGACCTTCGTCAAAAAAGCCGCCGCACCACGCCCCGAAGCGCTCGGCGATAACCCCTGCCCAATCGATTCCTGAAACATCAGCGGCGAGATCGGCGACCGTCTGCAACGCGGCGGGTTGCTCCGCTGGCTGCAATGCGGCGGATTTCAGGATCGCAGCCGAAACGGGCCGACGCGACGGGATTGCCGCTGCCCAGGCAGCGTCCAAATCGGCATCGGTCACGGTGCCGGTCGCTATTCGCTCCTGGTACCAGTCGCGCGGCATCGTCACCGGTGCCCCCGACACGCGTGCCAGCAGCGCGGCGGTCTCTGCCAAGCCCAGTTCTGCCTGGCCGAGATAAGGGTTCACCGCAACGCTCGAGGCCAATGGCCAGACCGGCGGGATCGCCAGCGCTGCTGATTTGGCAGCAACGAAAGACGCTTGCGGCGCTTGCAGGGCGTCGACGGGATTTACGGACATGATCATATTCTCCGAAAGGGGCTCTGCCGATTGGATCAAAGAGGCCGCCGCAGCGCCCACCCGCCAAGCAAGCGATCAAAGACAGCGTTGGCGTAAAGGCCATTGGCGAGATGGACGCGAAGCCCCGCTGCCGCCGGGTGATAAGCCCAGAGCGGAAACATCGCCTGGGCAATAGCGACGGTGCCGAAGCTCAACACCGCCAGGACGATCAGCGCCCATTCAAGCGGGCCTGGTGCAGGCGTGGCCGGCAACGTCCCCGCCGTCAGCCAAATTACCAGCGCATGCAGGCTGAAATAGCCGAGCGAGGCCGCTACCGAATACACAGCCATACGCTGCGTCAAGGCGCGCGGCGCGGTGTCCGCCAGGCCCTGGGCAAGCAGATAGGCAACACCAAAAATCAGGATTGCCCCCAGCGCGGTCGCTTGCGGCGAGCGAATCTGCACTTCAAACGCCAACCCGACCACCGCATAGATCGCCAGCGCAGCGAGAAAAGCCCGACCGACCGCCTTGGCACTGGGGATCGCCACTGGGCCCGGTCGGCGAAACGCCGCAATCCGGTCAACTGCGCCGCCCGAGGCGAGAAACGAATGCGCCTTGTACAGCGAGTGCGCGACGATGTGGAGCAAGGCCAGTGGGAACAGCGCAAGCCCGCATTGCATGATCATGAAGCCCATTTGCGCCACAGTCGACCAGGCAAGCGAGGTCTTCACCGCTGGCTGCGTCAGCATCACCAGCCCGCCAAACAGCGCGGTAAAGCCGCCGATCATCACCAGCACAGCGAGCACGCCCGGTGCCAGCAGCATCACATCGGCAAAGCGGATCAGCACAAAACCACCGGCATTGATGACGCCCGCATGCAGCAGCGCCGAGACAGGGGTCGGTGCCTCCATGACCTCGGTCAGCCAGCCGTGCAGCGGGAATTGCGCCGATTTGAGCAAGGCAGCGATGGCGAGCAGCCCCGCTGCGGCAACGGCTCCGGTGCCGCCCTCGCCGAGGCGCGCCCCATTCAGGATCGCAGCAATGTCGGTGGTGCCATAGCTGATCGCGAGCAGCGCGGCCGCGCCGATCAACGCCAAGTCACCCAGCCGTGCGGTCACGAATTTCTTGCGCGCGGCGCGCTGTGCCGCGACGCGTTCTGGATAGAAAAGCAGCAAGCGATGCAGGCACAGGCTGGTGCCAACCCAGGCGAAAATGAGCTGGGCAAGGTTACCGGCCGTGACCAGCAGCATCACCATCGCCAGCGTCGCGCAGAGCCAGGCCATGAAGGCACCATGTCGCACTTCACCGTCGAGATAGACGGCGGCGTAGCGCACCACGATCCAGCCGATGAACGACACGAGCACCAGCATCACCATGCTGACAACGTCGATTCGCGCCGACAAGCCGATATCCGGCGTGCCGACCAGCAACGCCGTCGCCGGGCCGCTCATGACCAGCAGACCCGCCGATAGCAGCGCGATGACGACCGCCACCATCGACAGCGCCTCGATAAGCATCAACTGACCGGAAGCAGGCCGCTTAGGTCCCACAAAGCCGATAAGAGCAGCAACCAGCACCACGCAAGGCGCCGCAAAAACGAGCAGGTTGATTGGCACAATCTTTCCCCATTGGTTCGCCCTGAGGCGTCACAACGTCGCTAGCGAAAGGGCTGGCTTGCGAAAAATTCATTGTTTGCTCGATATCGTTCGCTTTAAAGGAACGATATGGCTGACTTCAATTACAATCATCTTCGCTATTTTTGGGCGGTTGCGCAGGACGGCAACCTCACGCGCACCGCCGACCGCCTCAATATTTCGCAATCCGCGCTATCAGTGCAGATTCGCAAATTGGAGGATCGGCTCGGCCATGCATTGTTCGAACGGCGAGGCCGCCAGCTACATCTGACCGAGGCAGGGCGCATCGCGCTTGATCATGCCGACGCGATCTTTGCGACCGGCGATGAACTGATCGGCACGCTGCGCGAAACCGGTGCCGCGCGCCAGGCCGTGCGCATTGGCGCACTGGCCACGCTATCGCGCAACTTCCAGATCAGCTTTATAAAGCCCTTGCTAGGCCGCAGCGATATTGAAGTCATTCTGCGATCCGGCAGCCCGGCCGAATTGCTGCTAGGCCTGCAATCGCTGGCGTTGGATGTCGTGCTGACCAATCAACCACCCCCCACTGACGCTCTAACGCATTACATCGCGCACAAACTTTCCGAACAACCGGTCAGCCTGATCGGCACGCCGCAAATGTTAGGGGCGACGCGATCGGTCGCCGCCTTGCTTGACAGGCACCCCGTGATCCTGCCGACGTCGGGCAACAGCCTGCGGACCAGCTTCAACGCCTTGGTTGATCGGCTCGATATCCAGCCGCAGATTGCGGCTGAGGTCGATGATATGGCGATGATGCGCCTGCTTGTCCGCGAAGGTGTTGCCCTCGCCGTATTGCCCCCCATCGCAGTGCGCGATGAATTGGCCTCAGGCCTGCTGGTGGAGGCCGATGCGCTGCCCGGCATAACCGAGACATTCTTCGCGATCACGACTGACCGGCGCTTCCCCAATCCAATCATCCGCTTGCTCATCGGCAATATGGGCGATGATTCCGCCTGAGCAGCGCAATTGCGCTCCAGCCTGCTAAATTCTCCGGTGACCTGTGCCTTATTCCTGCTTAGACCATCGGTAGAAGATAAAAGTGGAGGGACGCATGACATATCGGTTCGGGGCGGTTTCTGGGGCGGTGATCGCGACCCTATTGGCGCCCATGCTCGCCCAGGCGCAAACCCCCGCCGCGGCGACGCCCGCTGCTGGTGACAAGAAGGCCGATGCCAAGCCCGCCAAATGGGATGTCAACGCCCCCACCGGATTGAAGACCCACCAGGTCCCCATCTCGGTCGACAATGGCAGTTGGATGAATGTTGATGTCTCGCGCGACGGCAAGATGATCGCCTTCGATCTGCTCGGTGACATCTACACCATGCCGATCAGCGGCGGCACGCCGACGCGGATTGCCGAGGGGCTGGCCTTTGAACACCAGCCGCGTTTCTCCCCCGACGGCAAGCGGATCGCTTTCACTTCGGATCGGGGCGGCGGCGACAATATCTGGATCATGAATGTCGATGGCAGCGACAAGCGCCAATTGACCAAGGAAGATTTCCGCCTGCTCAACCAACCGAGCTGGAGCCCCGACGGTCGCTTCATCATCGCGAAAAAGCACTTCACCACTCAGCGTTCGCTCGGCACCGGCGAAGTCTGGATCTATCACGTCTCGGGCGGCGGCGGTGTCCAGCTCGTCAAGCGCGCCAGCGAACAGCTCCAAAAGGAATTGGGTGAGCCGATCTACGCGCCCGACGGCAAGAGCCTTTACTACACCCGCAACGTCACCCCCGGCCCAATCTTCGTCTATGCGCAGGATTCGAACACCGACCTGTTCGACATCGAACGCTATGATCTCGATACCGGCGAGGTGACGACGGTGGTCTCGGGCGTTGGCGGATCGGTGCGGCCAACGCCATCGCCCGACGGCAAGAAGATCGCCTTTGTCCGCCGCGAGCGCACCAAATCGAAGCTCTATGTCAAAGATCTGGCGTCAGGCGAAGAACGCAAAATCTATGACGCGCTCGACCAGGATGTGCAGGAAACCTGGGCGATCACGGGTGTTTATCCCAACATGGCATGGACGCCCGACAGTGCCAGCCTGGTGTTCTGGGCCGGCGGCAAGATCAACCGGGTTGGCGCAACTGGCGGGGCGGCGACAGACATTCCGTTCAAAATCAATGACACCCGTGTCGTGATCGACGCGGTCCATCCGCAGATTGAGGTGGCCCCCGCCACCGTGACCACGACGATGCCGCGCTGGGCGAGCGTTTCGCCCGATGGCAATCAGGTTGTGTTCGAGACGCTCGGCAAGCTGTGGATCAAGCCTGCTGCGGGCGGTGCAGCACGGCGACTGGTCAAGGGTGACGAGTCCGAGATGGAGCTGTGGCCAAGCTGGTCGCGCGATGGGCGGACCATCGTTTTCGTTGGTTGGACTGATGCCGGGCTCGGCCATGTTCGCACCGTCGCGGCCACGGGCGGGGCGGCGAAAACCGTCACGGCGGATCCAGGCCATTACCTTAACCCGCGCTTTTCGCCTGACAGCAAGATGATCGTCTTTGAACGCGGCCAAGGCGGCGAGCTGACCTCATCACGCTGGTCCGAAAATCCGGGCGTGTACCGCATTACGAGTAGCGGTGGAAAACAGACCCGGATCTCAACCGACGGATCGGAGCCGCAATTCGGCAACGACAATGACCGGGTCTTCATGATTGGGTCGGAAAAGGGCAAGCGCCAGCTGATCAGCACCGATCTGAATGGCCAGGCAAAGCGCGTCCATGGCACCGGCGATCTGGTCAATGACTATCAGGTCTCACCCGATGGCCGCTTTGTTGCCTTCCGCCAGAATTTCCAGGCGTTTGTGATGCCGCTGCTGCCGGGGACGCAGGATGTCTCGATCGACCAAAAGGGCGGTCCGCTGCCGGTGACCCGCGTCAGCGGCGAAGGCGCTGATTTCATCAACTGGTCAAAGGACGGTGCAGCGCTGCACTGGAGCCTGGGGCCGACGCTGTTTTCGGCACAGACAGATGCGCTGTTCGCGACCGCGCCTGCTGACAAGGATGCACCCAAATTTGCCGCGCCCGAGACCGGCTTGTCGCTGTCCATGACGGTACCTGCCGACAAGCCAACCGGCACCGTTGCGCTCACCGGCGCGCGGATCGTGACGATGGCTGATGCCAAGGGAGGGATTATTGACGATGGCGTGATCCTCATCACTGGCGACCGGATCGTCGCGGTCGGTCCGCGCGGATCGGTGTCGATACCGCCAGGGACAAAGACGGTCGATCTCGCTGGCAAGACGATCATCCCTGGGCTGGTCGATGCCCATGCCCATGGGCCGCAAAGCGAAGACAATCTGATCCCGCAGCAAAACTGGTCGGCGATGGTCAACTTGGCCTTTGGCACCACGACAATCCACGATCCCTCGGCGCGGCCTCAGCAAATCTTCGTCGCATCGGAAATGCAGCGGACCGGGCTGATTATTGCTCCGCGCACTTTTTCCACTGGCGAGATCATCTATGGCGCAAAACAGGCCGATGTTTATGCCGAGATCAACAGTTATGAAGATGCGCTCGCCCATGTCCGGAGGCTCAAGACGCAAGGCGCGCATTCGGTTAAAAACTATAATCAACCACGGCGCGAGCAGCGCCAGATGGTCGTTGCGGCGGGGCAAGCCGAGCAAATGGAGGTAGTGCCAGAGGGCGGATCGCTGTTCACAATGGACATGTCGTTGATCCAGGACGGCAACGCGACGGTCGAACATAATGTCCCGCTCGACCGCTTCTATGACGATGTCATCAGCCTGTGGTCCCAGACCAAGACCAATTATACGCCGACCCTGGTCGTTACTTATGGCGGGCCGGCCGGTGATCCCTATTGGCGCGCGCATACCGATGTGTGGAAGCACCCGCTGCTGACCAAATATGCCCCGCCCGCGCTGCTCGCCGCGCAGAATGTCCGCCGCTCGATCGCGCCCGAGGAGGATTATGTCGATGCGGCGTCAGCGCGCGAGGCCAAGAAGCTCGCTGACAAGGGCGTGCAGGTGTCGATTGGCGCGCATGGCCAGCAATCGGGGCTTGGATCGCATTGGGAGCTATGGTCATTCGTGCGCGGCGGCTGGAGCCCGGTAGAGGCACTCCGCGCGGGCACGATCATGCCGGCGACCTCGCTTGGCATGCAACAGGACATTGGATCGCTGGAGGTAGGCAAGCTTGCCGATCTGGTGGTGCTGGATGCCGACCCGACCATCGATATCCGCAACAGCGAAAAGATCGCCAAGGTGATGCTCGGCGGGCGGCTGTATGACGCGGCGACGCTCAACGAACAGGTCACCGGCACCCGCACCCGCGCGCCGTTCTGGTGGGAAGCCAAGGGCGGCGGTGCAGCGGGGGTATCGTTGCCGTCAGCCGACAGCATTACCGGCGGCGACTAAGGGCGCCGTCGGGCCCGGAAGGGGGTAGGGAAATGGTGCCCGGGGACGGGATCGAACCGCCGACACTGCGATTTTCAGTCGCATGCTCTACCAACTGAGCTAC
>JAIERC010000499.1 GCA_019747165.1 Sphingomonas sp.
CTTCCAGGCTCGCCGACAGGGCGGCACCGCCAATGGATCCCTTCCACGACCCGGCTGCGGATGGCCCGAACCGATCCCCTTGCGTAGTCTGGCCGCGCAGGCGGAGTGTCCCGCTGCTGCCGGTCGATGCCTTGAGGATAACATTGGCCACCAGCCGACTGCCCCCGCCTTGCAGGCCAGTGGCGGCACCGTCGAGCAAGTCGATCCGTTCAACGGTGCGGGCGGGAATGCGCCGTAACACTTCAGCAAGGGGCACATCCTTGGTCGCCGGCCGCGCGCCATTGATCAGGACGTTGCCCGCCGCATCACCAAAGCCACGCAGGTTTTCGCTCGCAACCAGCGTGAAACCTGGCACCCGAACCAGCATGTCGAGCGCATTTTGCGCCTGGATGTCGGCGAAAAATGCTACCGGATAGCTGGCACGTGGAGCCGGCGCGGCCGGGGTTTGCGCGTCGGACGGCGCGCACCACCCGATCGCTGCTGCAATGCTGATGGTAAGTCGTTTCTTCATCGGCACTCCCGGTTGTCGAGAGGCAATAGGCCTTCAGGGCTGCGACAGCGTTGGCGGATGATTGCGATGGTGTTGCGACACGCGGAAGATGGCTCAGTCTTCGCCCATGCCGCCGACGGGGATGATGATTTCAGCCAGCGCCCCACCGCCATCGGCCGCGCTCAGTCGCAGCGAGCCGCCGTGCGCACGGGCGATGGCGTTGACGATCGCCAGCCCCAGCCCCGAGCCGCCAGACTGGCGTGAGCGCGATTCATCGCCGCGGACAAAGGCGGCGGCAAGGGACTGCGGGTCGTCACTCGGCCATCCGGGGCCCTTGTCGCGCACCGCGAGCAGGATTTGATCGGCAACGCGTCGCACCGACACCTGAATTTCAGTGCCCGGCGCATAGCGGATGGCGTTGGCAACCAGATTGACCAGCGCGCGCTCCACGCGCCCCGGATCAACCCGCGCGACGATCGGCGTGGCGTCTAGCAGCAGCGAGCCGCCGCGCTCAGCCGCATCGTGCTGCAACGTTTCGACAACTGACGCGGCGAGGCGGTCGAGCGCGACCGGCTCGCGCTCAAGATGCATGTCCGTACCCAGCGGCGACGCCAGCAGATTGAGGTCAGCGACGACCTGATCGACAAGGCCGATCTGGCGCAACAGGCTGTCCAGCAAGGCCTCATCGAGCGCGAAAACGCCTGATTTCACGCCGATCAACCGACCGCGCAGCACGGACAAGGGCGTGCGGAGTTCATGCGCAATGGCGGCGGAGCGCATGTGTACGTCATTGTCGGCGGCGGACAAGGCACGGGTCATTGAGGCAAAATCACGGTGCAGCGCGGCGATTTCCAGCGGGGCGCCCCGTCCGATCGCCGCCGGCGCCTGCCGCTCACCCGCCGCGATTCTGCGGGCGCTGCTGGCAAGTGCTTCGATGGGCGCAGCGATCCGCCCTGCGGAGACGACCGCAAACCCGGCACAGCACACGGCGGTCAGCAGGATAAGGCCGCCCAAAGCCGAGCCGTAATTCAGTCGCCAAGGAGCAAAGCCGTGCTCCATCTTGAATTCACGGACCAGCGATGAGCATGGCCCGGCCGTATCAAGCAGGCGTGCCAGGTGCATCTGGTCGGCAGGTGCCAGGCTCGCCATGAACAGCTGATCGCGCAGGCCATAGACATAGTCCGGCACGAACGCGGCAACCAACGCCGCGACCACGCTGACGATGATGGCGCTGAGCGCGATCCTCGCGCGCAAGCCCTGCATCATGCCAGATCCAGCCGATAGCCCTGACCGCGAATGCTGGTGAGGCACACCCCGCTGCCGGGCTGACGTTCGATCTTCTGACGCAGGCGGCTGATATGTGGATCGACTGACCGGTCAAAGGCTTCCTCGCCCAGCGCGATCTCCACAATCTGTCCGCGCGTGATCAACCTGCCGCCGCGCTCGACGAACAGGTGCAGCAGCTTGAATTCGGTCGGCGTCAGGTCGAGCGGCTGCCAACCGGCGAAGGCACAAAACGCATCGATATCGATCCGGATATTGCCAAAGGACCGCACGGCGTGGGCCGCCTGGCGCCGCTGCCGCCCCGCCAGCACCTTGGCGCGCGCAACGATTTCGAGCGGATTGAAGGGCTTGACGACATAATCATCGCAGCCGAGCCGAAACCCGGCCAGCTTGTCGATAGGCTCGCCCAGCGCGCTGAGGATGATGACGCCGGGCTGGACCGCCCCAGCGCGCAGCTCCGCCAGCACCGACATGCCATCGCGCCCGGGCAAGCACAGATCAAGGATGACTATATCCGGTCGCCACCAGCGCGCCGTATCGACCGCGCTTTCGCCATCCCCAACAATCAGGCAATCGGCGTTTTCACGGCGAAAGAACGCATCGACGATCTCTGCAATCTCGGGCTCGTCCTCAACAATGAGAATCTTGATCCCAGCGAGCGTCATCTCAACAGTGCTGGCCGCCGCGCTCGGCATATGCACGCTCCTTCAGCGTTCCATTGTTTCCATCGTGATCGTATCCACCAGCAACTTGCCGCTTTTGTCGGAAATCGACGCGCCAACCAGCATACGGACAGTTCCCGCCGGCACTTTGGCTTCGATGGTGCGCAAGTTCCAGCCCAAGGCGTTCGCCCATGGCTTGTCATAGTCGTTAATATAGACCGTCCGCTTACCGTCGGCATTGAAAAACGCCATCCAGAGTCCGGCTGTGCTCGCGACATTGCTCCGCTTCAGCCAGCCTTTGACGGTCAAGGTTCGGCCCGCAAGATCAGGCAGCACAATGCCCTGGATCGTCCCGGCATAGCCCACCGTGCTGATTTTCTCGTCGAAGCCGATTTCAAGCGCTCGTTTGCCCTCATGGACGTCCTGCGTCGTCAGCGCATAGCCGGATTCAGCCTTGTCGGGGCGCCACGCCCGCAGCGTTTCGGGCGATCCTGGCTGCGGATCTTCGAAGCCGCCATTCATCAGCAGCGATCCATCCTGCGCCTTGACGACCCAAGCCACAGACAGCGCCATCGTCAGAATCAGCGCTTGGCCCGCATGGCGTACATTATGTTGCATGAGAGTCGTGACCTTTCAGCGACAAGTTATACGGCGGCGGTGCAGCCGGACCGGCACGCATCCGATTGAGGCCGTCGATCCTGTCGCTGTTGCGCGCCAGCCAGCTCCGGCGAACGACTGCCGCCAGATGGATGAGCAGCAGGAATGCCAGCACATGGCCGCCATAATCATGGATGGGCCAAAGCCATTCACCGGCTTTGGTTCGTTGTAGCTCGGCGGCGATCGGTCCAAAGCCCGGCAGTGGAATGCCAAATGGCTTTGGTGGTTCGCCATAGGCAATCCAGGTCGCATAGCCCGACAGCGGCATGAGGATACCCAGCAGGTACAGCGTATAATGTGCGCCCCTTGCCGCCAGAATCTCCGTGCGGCTGCCGGCAATCGGTGGTTTGACGGAACGCCGCGCAATGATGATCCGCATGATCATGACGCCCAATGCGCTAACACCCAGCAGCACATGCACGTCCGTCCACCACTCGGCGGCCTTGCTGCGCGGGGCGACCAACTCATAGCCAAGCGCAAGACCAATCAGCAGCGCAGGCAGGATCAGCGCCGCCGCACTCCAGTGCATGAGCCGCATCAGTCGCGGATATCGTTCGATCATGTGCAGCATCCTCCTGATACCCATCGTGGACCAGGGGTTTTGTCGCTGCATTGTGCAAATGTTGCAGATCCATTGCGAGGAACTGGTTGATCACCGCGTCGATCAATCGGGTGCGCCTAGACCCCGAAAAAAGTGAGAATGAGGTTTGGCTATCCCCGTATGAGAGAGACATTTGCTATCTGTTGATCAGGTCCTGTCGTTCGGAGATCGTTTCTGAGGATAAAACTCGTCTCTTGATGGCGACAGCTTCCAGGAAATCGGTTTGGCACTTCGAAAGGTGATAACTGGCTGTATTGCGGATCGTCCGTCCGATGTCAGGTGAATGACTAGGTCGGGCGGGAATGGGAATTCACGGGTAAGCACTGGAATGGGCTGAGGTAGCTCGATTCCGTCCGCGACTACTCCTGTGCGGGCAGGCCCAGTTCCGGTCGCTCAGCGCCGGGAACTCGGTTCTCCAAAGCGCACGCCCCTGACAACATTCCCAACCGACGCGCAAAGCAGCGTAATGCACCAAATCTCATTCATAGCGCAGCGCCCTGGCAGGCTCGCTGCGCGCAAGTCGCCATGCCTCGGCTGCGACGGTCGCAACGGCAATGCTCGCAGTCAGCAAGAGTGCTGCGGCAAATAACCAGGGCGATAGCGCGACGCGGTCGTCAAAACCGGCCAACCATTGTCGCGTAACACCATAGGCCACTGGCACGGCGACGATATTCGCGATCAGCACTGGCCTGAGGAACTGGCCGATCAGCATCCGCAATATTTCGGCAGTCGATGCGCCCAAGGCTTTGCGGAGCCCGATTTCCTTCATCCGCCGCGCGGTGTCGAAGGCGGCAAGGCCATATAGACCGATACACCCGATGACGACCGCGAGCACCGCCCCAATCATAAACAAGCGCATCCGCTGTTCATCGCCGCGGTAAAAGGATTCGTAGAGCTGTTGATCGACTGGCAGCGCCTTGAAGGGTGCGGCAGGCGCGATGCGGTGCCAGCTCGCCTCCATCGCGGCAAGAATGGCGCGGCCGGCGCCTGGACGGTGGCGAACCGTGAGTATAGCGCTGGGAAAACCGCGGTCTCGCTCGAAATAGGCCAGCGGCTCGACGGGATCGCGCGGCGAACTGAAGCGCATGTCGCTAATCACCCCGATTATGGTGGCGGCATGCTCCTTACCATCGCCGATGGTGACGCCGATGGCGCTGGTCGGATCAGCGAACCCAAGCAAACCCATTGCCCGCCGATTGAGTATGATGGCCCTTGGTCGTGGTGAGGCGGGATCGACATAATCGCCGGGATGACGTTGCGAATCGAGAAAACGCCCGGCAAGCAGGCGAGCGCGATAGGTGGTGAAGAAACCGCGCGCGATATCGGCATGAACGATCGTCGGGTCCGGACCGGTTGCGCCGTCCCGGTGCATCGGGCCAATGGAAAAGCTGCCACCCGCTGGCGCAATCGTAGACTGGGCCTGCGCGATCACGCCCGGCAGCCGCGCAACACTGGCAACGAACGCGCGGCGCTGGCTGTCGTCAAGCGCACGATCGCCCATGGGCACTGCGATCAGCCCGGCACGGTCGAACCCCAAATCGGATGATTTGAGGTGCCGAGTCTGCGCGACTAGCACACCCGTGCCGATCATCAGCGTGGTCGCAATCGCGAACTGGATGACGACCATGGCGCGGCGCACCAGTGCTCCCGCCCGCTGCCCGCCGGGTGCGCGCACCGAGGCAAGCACAGCGGCGGGCTGGAATCGTGACAGGACAAAGGCAGGATAGCCCCCGGCCAAGAAGCCCACGCCGACGATCAGCAGCGCAAGCGGTGGCAGGATAGAATCGCTCCCGAAATAGGCGACCGAAAGCGAGGTACCCCCCGCCACATTCACCAGCGGCAACGCCAGTTCAGCCAGCGCCAGCCCGATCAGCCCCGCCACGACCGCTGTTGCCATTGCTTCGCCGATGAACTGGCCCACGAGCGTTTTGCCGGTTGCGCCCACCACCTTGCGGATCGCCACCTCGCGCGCGCGCAGGCCGGCGCTGGCGGTCGCCAGGTTCACATAATTCACCAGCGCAATCATCAAGGCGAGCACGCCCACCATCCCCAACGTGCCCACCACAATGCCATCGCGCGGATTGGCCAGATGCAGCGACGGCAAGGGAATCAGCGATTGGCGCAGCACATCAGGCGCAAGTCCGGCAAAGCTTGGATCGGGATGTCGGCGCGCCAGCGCAGCAAAATCTGGTCCCCGGCGAGCCGCCGCCGACGCATCGGGAAAGCGGACAAAGCTGGTCAGCAGTCCAGCCGGACCCGCACTCGCCTGGCCCGACGGTGGTAAAGCGATGAAGATGTCGTTGCGGTAATAACTGGCGGCGGGCGGATCAGCGATCACCGCGCCAATACGAAACGGGGTCGGCTTGCCATCGACAATCAGCGTCAGCGTCCGGCCGATCGAGGACGCCTTGCCGAAATAGGTTTCGGCGACACGCCTTGTAATCGCCATGCCATCTGGCGCGGCAAGCGCCGCCGCCGCGTTCCCCGCAATCGCTTGTAACGGGAACAGAGCGAAATAATCGCGATCAACCCAGGCAACCCTTTCGGTCACCAACGCCACGCCATTTTGCACCGACACATCAGCAGCCAGCATCCTGGCGCCATCGACTTCGGGCCAGTCGCGCCGAATCTGTCCCAGCAGATCGGGCGGGGATGGGATGACCATTTCGGGCGACCCCGGAAACTGCATGCTCCGCTTGACGACCCAAATCCGCTCCCATCCGGGCAGGACGCGATCATAGCCGGTTTCGAACCGGACGAAGAGGAACAGCACCAGGAAGACGGCGATCCCCAACGCCAACCCGCCGACATTAAGGATCGTATACAGCCGGTGCCGGGTGAGCGAACGGTACAGCGTCAGCAAGGTTGATGGCATGGCCCGGCTGCTATTCGTGCCGCAGCGCGCGCGCGGGCTCTGCCCGGGCAACCCGCCATGCCTGGCCAAACACCGTCGCTGCCGCAATTGCGATCGCCAGCAGGCTCGCGCTTACAAAGAATAATGGCGATAGCGATATCCGATCATCAAACCCCGCCAGCCACCGTTGGAGGACGACATAAGCGAGCGGCCACGCGATAAGGTTTGCCAGCAATACCGGTCGCATGAACTGGCCGATCAACAACCGGAGCACCTCGGCGGTGGACGCGCCAAGAGTCTTGCGAATGCCGATCTCCTTCACCCGACGCGCGGTATCGAACGCGGCGAGCCCGTACAGGCCAATGCAGCCGATCATGACCGCCAGCAGCGCGCCAACGGAAAACAGCCGCGAGCGCTGCGCATCAGCCTTGTAGTAACGCTCGAACAGATTGTCTTCGACCGAGCGCGCAAGGAACGGGACACCCGGTGCTACGCGCTTCCACGCGGCTTCCAGGCGTGCAGCCATCGCTTTGGGGTCGCGGCCGTCATAGCGAATCGCTGCGAACGGATCAGGAATATCGAGCGTATTGTAGGAATAGGCCGTCGGGTTGACCGGATCACGCGGGCTTTTGAAGCGCAGGTCATCGACCACACCGACAATCGTCGAAGAACGATCACCATCCCCAATCGTCTGCCCAAGCGCGGCCGAAGGCGATGCAAAGCCGAGCGCTGTAACCGCCGTCCGGTTGAGCACGATGTTCGGGCCGATCAATTTGCGCTGATCGGGGGTAAGGCGCGCGCGGTCGTCAGCATGCGCGGTGTCGAACAAGCGTCCAGCGACCAGCCGCGCACCATAGATACGGAAATAGTCACGGCCGGTGCCGACATCCATGATCGACGTCTTTCGCTCGGGGCTCCCCGCTCGGGAATAGCCCGAATAGTTCGTCGAGCTCTGGTCGCCCGGGGCGTTGTTGCCGGTCGTCACGCCGATCACCCCCGGCACGCCGCCGAATGTCGTGAGCAGGGCTGCGCGTTGTGCATCGTCCAACCCTGAATCGTTGAACGATCGTACGATTATCAGCCCATCGCGCCGAAAGCCGAGATCAGCGTCGCGGATGTGGGCGGTCTGCGCAAGCATCGCCGCAGTCGTGATGGCAAAGGCGATCGCGATCGCGAACTGGATGACGACGAGTGCGCTGCGTAGTCGCGCTCCAGCACGGCCGCCGCCGGGGGCCCGCGTGGAGGCTAGCACCAGCGCGGGGCGGAACCCGGACAGCACTAAGGCCGGATACAAGCCTGCGACGCCGGAAATGCCCATGACCATGACGGTCATCGGCAGCAGGATGCTGTCCGTGCCGAAATACTGGATCGCCAGTTTCGTGCCGCCGAGCGCATTGAGGAACGGCAGCGCAATCTCCGCTAGCGCAAGGCCGATCAGCGCCGCGACAGCGACGGTAACGACCGCTTCACCCATAAGTTGTTGCACGAGCGCACGCCGCGTGCCGCCGACCACCTTGCGCATCGCCACCTCGCGGGCGCGCAAGCCAGCCCGCGCGGTCGCCAGATTGATGTAATTGACGATCGCGATCAGCAGCGTCAGCAACCCGACGAGGCCCAGCGTCGCCACGATGGCACGGTCACCGGGCGTGTAGAGATGGATCTTCGACAAGGGGCGCAGCGACTGAAAATACTCGCCCTTCTTTATGTTGCCGCTGGCATAGGCGTGGCGATCGAGGAACGCCGGCAATTGCCGTTCGAAAGCGCGGGCGGCGGCTTCATCGGGAAAGCGGAGCAAGGTGATCAGCGATGTGCTGCCCCAATGATCCCAGAAATCACCGCCGAACCGCGCGCGCACCAGCTGGGCGAACATCTCGTTCTTGAACGTCACATTATCGGGCATGTCGTGCAGCACAGCACCGACGCGGTAGGGATATTGCTTGCCGTCGATGGAAATCCGGAGGGTCTGGCCGATCGCCGACTGGCTGCCGAAATATTTGCGCGCCGCAGCCTGCGTGATGACCAGCCCGTCGGGATCGGCGATCGTGGCGGCAGGGTTCCCCTCCACCACCGGAAAACGCATTAGATCGAAAAAGTTCGTATCGACCGTGGCGATTTCCTCGGCAGTCGATTGCGCGCCTTGCCTGATATTAGCGCCAAAAGCGCTGTACCGCGCGCCGACAAGCTGCGGATAATCGGCACGCAGCAGATCGAGCTCGGCGGCCAATGAATAGGGTTTGGTGTCGAGCGGATAGCCCGGCATGACATAGCGCTCTTCAAGCACCCATAGCTTGTCCTGTTCCGGCAATGCCCTGTCGAATCCCGTCTCGAAGCGGACGAACAGGAACAGCACCAAAAACGTCGCAATACCAAGCGCTAGGCCACCGATGTTGAGCGCGGCGAACAGCCGGTGGCGGGAGAGCGAGCGATACAGGCTGATCAGAGCTGACATGTCAGGCTGCCCGCCGCGCCGACGACAGGATCCGCCCGTCGAGCATGTGGACGGTGCGCCGCGCGACATCGGCATGCGCGGGCGAGTGCGTGACCATCACGATCGTCGCCCCATCGGCATTGAGCTGGCTGAGGATGTCCATCACCTGCGCGCCATTTTCGGTATCAAGATTGCCGGTCGGCTCGTCCGCCAGAATCAACTGCGGCTCGCCGACGATCGCGCGGGCAATCGCGGCGCGTTGCTGCTGCCCGCCCGACAATTGATGCGGATGGTGGCGCTGGCGGTGGGCGATGCCCACGCGATCCATTGCGGTCGCCACCCGAGCCCTTTTCTCCTGGGCCGACATCGATCGATAGGCGAGCCCGAGCGCGACATTCTCCTGGATCGTCAGTTCATCGATGAGATTGAAGCTTTGGAAAACAAAGCCCAACCGGTCGCGCCGCAACCTGGCCAGTTCCGCCTCTGGCGCCCGCGCGATATCGGCACCGTCGAACAGATAGCGCCCGTCGGTTGGGCGGTCGATCGTGCCGATGATGTTGAGCAAGGTTGATTTGCCGCATCCCGATGGGCCCATGATCGCGACGAATTCGCCAGCGTCGATCGCAAGATCAATGCCGCCAAGCGCGGTCGTCTCGATATCTTCTGAGGCATAAGTGCGGCTGAGGTCCTGAAGCTGGATCATATCGGGTCCTATCGAAGGATAAGGGTTTGAAAGGGGCTGTAGGTGTTAAGCGCGGTCGTCACGATCCGCTCGCCGGGGGCGAGGCCGGACAGGATTTCGATCTGATCGGGGTTGCGCCGGCCGGTCACGATGGACCGGCGAACCGCATGTTGTTCGGTATCAAGGACAAAGGCCGTCGTCCCGCCCGCGTCGAGCCAGCCACCCGTCGGCGCCACGACCGCCAGCTTATCCGCACCCAGCACCAACCGCACGTCAAGCGTCTGGCCGCGATTGAGCCCGGGCGGCACGCTACCGCTAAAGGCCAGTTCGATGCGGAAGCGGCCATTGGTGACCTGTGGCAACACCTTCAGCACTGCCATCGGATAATTGCGGCCGTCGATCGCCGCCGTCGCACTCAGGCCGGCCCGTACGCGACCCAAATAAAATTGGTCGACATCGGCGGTCAGCTTCCACTGCCCTTCAGAATCGATCTGCCCGACGGCATCGCCCGCCTTGAGCGTCTGGCCCGGCTGCAGCGTAAACGCCGTCAGGCGACCGGCGACAGGGGCACGCAGCACCAATGCCGACAGGCTCGCGCGGACCATGTTCAGGCTTTCGCGCAGTTGCTGCGCCGTTGCGGCGATGCCCGATGCCTGATCGGCGAGCGTTGCGCCCGCCTCAACCGCACCACGCTCGAGCGCGGTCACGCGACTTTGCTGATAGGCGACGTCGTCGCGCAGCGGATCGATTGCCCCGCGCGTGATGATCCCCTTATCGAACAGCACCTGCTTTTGCGCCAGCAGCGTTTGCGCCTTGGACAGGGCATTGCGCGCCTCGGCCAGATCACGGGCGCTGCCCTGTCGGCTGGTCTGGACGGCCAGACGCTGGCCGCTGATCGCGCTCAACTGACCAGCGATGTCCGCTGAGCGGCTCGCAACCTCAATCGCTAAAGCCGGATTGGAAAGCCGCGCGAGCGGGCTGCCCGCGCCGACCATCACGCCGTCACTCGTCATCAGATCGGCCACCTGGCCGCCGCTGATGGCGGTGACGAAAACGGTGCGGAGCGGTGCAACCTCGGCGCGCAGTGGCACGAAATCGCGAAACGGCGCGCGCGTGACTGCACCCGTCCGGATCGCAGCGACATCCACCGTCAAGGTATTGGCACCCGGCAGCGACCACCACAACATGGCGGCAATCGCGAGCGCGACCACGCCAATTGCAATGCGCGTCATCAGCGCGCGGCGTTTGTGCTGCGGGCGCTCAATGCGCCGGTCCATCGCGGCACCGCTGCCTGTTCGGTTCGTCTCATTCATGCGGACAGTTTACGCGACGCCCCGCTTTCACCCTAAAATATTGATTTATATGCAATAAAAAAGATATGACGGGTGGGAAATCGGGACATCTGTACCAACTGTCCGTTTCCGGACACTATCACGGCCATGTCAACCGAATCGCATATCCTTGTTATCGACGATGATATCGACATCGTCCGCGCCGCGCGCCTGTTGCTCGTCCGGCACGGCATCCGCGTATCAACAGCCGCTAACCCGGCGGCGGCGTGGGTCGTGCTCGCCAGTGAACGGATCGATGTGATCCTGCTCGATCTCAATTTCGTTCGCGGCCATACTAGCGGCGAAGAAGGCTTTGCGATGCTCGACCGGCTGATCGCTGCTGACCGCCACGCCGTCGTGATCGTTGTTACAGGGCATAGCGGGATCGCGGTGGCGGTGCAGGCGATGCGGAGCGGTGCCACTGACTTCGTGATCAAGCCGTGGCATAATGAGCGGCTGCTCGCCACGGTCGAGCGAGGCATTGCCCTTCGCCAAGCCAAGCTGGAGATCGCCGCGGCGGCGCCGGTGACGGACGAACTTTTGCTGGGCGACAGCGCGGCGGTGGAGCATGCACGCGACATCATCACCCGCGTCGCACCGACCACCGCGTCGATCCTCGCGCATGGGCCAGCGGGTACCGGCAAGTCGCTGGTCGCCCGGCTTATCCACCGGGGATCATCCCACGTCGATGGCCCCTTGGTGACGCTTGATGCGGCCACCGCCGATGCTGCCATGATTGCTGCGCAGGCAGCGGCAGCGGCGGGTGGCACGCTGGTGATCGACCATATCGATCGCCTATCCCGGACGCATGGTGCCGATTTGACAAAAGCCGTGAGCGCCGCACGCATCGTCGCGACCACCCGGCTTGACCGCACGGAGCTAAGCCGCGCGATCGGCGAGGATTTGATCGATCGGGTCGGCACGATCGACATCACTCTGCCACCGCTTGGCCACAGAACGGACGACACGCTGCTGCTCGCGCGTCATTTTCTAGCGCTGTTCGCCTATCGACATGGCAAGCCGCCCAAGGCTTTGAACGACGATGCCGTGCTTGCCATCATCACTGGCCACTGGCCCGACAATGTTCGCGGCTTGCGCCAGGCAATGGAGCGCGCAGTGCTGCTCGCTGGCGGTGACAGCTATACGCCGGACGATTTCCTGCTGTCACCGGGCGCGACGCCAGATCACCCGCGCGCACCCGATTTGTCGCTAGCGCGCAATGAACAAGACCTGATCTCGGCCGCTTTGGGGCGCCATGCCTTCAATGTCAGCCGGGCTGCAGCCGAACTTGGGCTGACCCGCGCGGCACTGTATCGGCGCATGGCCCGTTATGGTCTCTGATCGCGTCCGCGCGGTTCTCCAGACGCTCGGCGCTGCGGTCGCAGGTGCAAGCGCGATGCTGGCCGCTGTGCAAGGGCTTTACGCAACGGCGCTGCTGGGATTGCTGATGGCCGCCTGGATCGCGGTGCAAAGCATGGTCGATGCGTCGCGACGGATCGTGGTACCGCCCCCGCCTCCGCCCCCGGCTGCGCTGCCGGATGAAGAAGAGCGGCGACGGTTGATCGCCTATCTGGACCTGTCGCCCGCCCCGCTCGTCGCGCTTGATGAACGTGGCCGCCTGAGCGCCGTCAACCGCGCTGCGCGCCGGTTGTTCGGCAGGAATGATGTAGTGCCGGAACCGCCCGCTGCGCTGATTGCGGCGCTCACCGCACCCGGCCCGCCCGGCACGGCAACAATCGAACTTTCTGATACCGGTGAGCCGCGCAACTATGTGCTGGCGACGGGCGACCTGGCGTTGTCGGGCCGGATGATCCGGATCGGCGCACTCATTGATATCGACGCTGAATTGAAAGCCGCAGAAGCAACCGCGCTGCGTGAACTCGTGCAAGTGCTGAGCCACGAGATCGTCAACGCGTTGACCCCCATCGCCTCGCTTGCAGAGACGGCCGTCGCCATGCTCGATGATCCTGTGCCGGCGCTACCGGAGATACGCGATGCGCTCGGCATCGTCGCGCGGCGGGCCGCCAGCCTGCACAGATTTGGTGAAAGTTACCGTTCGCTCGCGCGGCTGCCCGCCCCACTGCTCCAGCGTATCGCCGTCCCACGCCTTGTGGATGATCTGGCCACGCTGTTTGCGACACGCTGGCCCAGCATTGCGCTATCAGTGGAGACCAGTAGCGCGCCAGCCTATATCGTCGCTGACCCCGATCAGTTGACCGCAGCACTCTGGGCAGTCCTGCAAAACGCAGCCGAGGTCCAGCATGACACACAAGCAGCGCAAGTGACGCTCAGCGTTCGCGCGTTGGTGAGCAAAACGCTGATCACCATCGCCGACAAGGGACCGGGCATGAGCGAGGCCGTTCAGGCAGAAATCTTTCGTCACTTTTTCACCACCAAGGCAGAAGGCACGGGGATAGGGCTGGCGCTTGGCCGACAAATTCTTCGCAGTCATAAAGGCGATCTGTCGCTTGCGTCATCTAGCCCTGCCGGGAGCCGCTTCGAAGCGACCATCCCGTTAATCTCGCCGCTAATCAAAGAGGGGTGAGCAACCGCGCCGCGGAATTCTGCAGATACAGAGGTTTCTCATCTTTGGGATCAACAGGCACGCCGTAGGACACGACCGATGGGACACTGCGCGAGGCAAAATTTGATCAGTCAAACTCTTAACCGCAAGGCCTGAAATGGTTGGCTCTGTCGTCAGGCTGACCGAAAGCGACGGGCTGCCGCTGGGTGCCCAGCCGCTATCGGCGGCTGGCTGAACGAACGGCACACACCGCCAACAGGCGCTCCAAAGCCGCCATTCTGGTTTGCTAAAGTTTCGGGCGCCGGCAGGCGTACGAAAGTCTGGGAGGCCCGAACCCGCGGGCCGCAAGCGGTGACCTATGGGGATTTCGGATTTGGGCGGCTTGGGGTGATTGCTAACCAGCCGATTTTGTCGGCTTCCGTCGCCGCGTTCCGGCCAGATGTGAACGGGGATGACGGGCTCTCAGGTGCAGGTCGGCGGGCCTTGCCGGTAGCGCCAGCGAGCAGGCCGTAATGGCGGATGCGGTGGAAGCCCTTGGACAGGGCGTGAAGCAGGAAAAGGCGGATGAACTCATCAGTCGAGATCGTCATGACCTGTTGGCGATCGGCACCATTCTGGCGATGATTCTTGTAGCGGAACGTGACCCCGGTCTCGTCGAAGCGGATCAGCCGACGGTTCGAGATCGCGACGCGGTGGGTGTGGCGCGACAGATAGGCGAGCACCGTCTCGGGCCCAATGAACGGCGGGTTGGGATAGACCACCCAGCGCTTCTTCCTGACTGGAGACAGGTAGCGCAGGAACGCACGGCGGTCGGTGAGCGCAGCGAGACTGCGGTAGAACGCGAGCCGCCCCGCCGCGTGCAGCGCCATCAGTCGAGTGAGGAACAGGTGCCGGAACAGTTTGCCCAGTACCCTAACCGGCAGCAGGAACACGGGGCGCGACGACACCCGGCGGTTGCGGTCTAGCGACAGCCCGCCGCCGGGCACGATCATGTCGATGTGCGGGTGGTGAGTCATCGCCGATCCCCAGGTGTGCAGCACGGCGGTGATGCCGATGCGCGCCCAGCCTCGACAACCAGGAGCAGCGCCTGAAGGCGCATTATAGTCAGCGCGGCACCGAGCTTGTCGAAATCTGCCGCGATGGCGGTCATTCCGGCACCACCGACAATCGACCTGGTTTCCAGGCACTGTTCGAGCACGCGATGCGACCCGGCTCCGGCATTACCCAGATCGGCGTCTATAGTTTCTCGCGGCTGTTCCGCGATCATTACCTGTTGGAACTTTATCGCCGTAAATTGAAGCGGGCCTGGGCGCATATCGTTGCGATTACACAGGAAGTGGGACAGGACGCAGAGGGCGATCTGGTGCGTGGCGCGCTTGCCAACTTCGACGAATACCGGTCGCGCCAGACGGCGAAAGTTACAATGGACACGATGCGCCGGAACGCCGAGGCAGGGTTTTGGAACGGTGCCGTTTCCCCGTTTGGTTACGCCTCGCAGGTCGCCGAAATGCGGGAGGCCAAGGGCAAGAAGCAGCTCGCGATCGCGCCTTCGGAAACGGTACTGGTCGAGCAGATATACCGGATGAAGCGCCTCGGCGAGGCGGTCTGCCCCGGGCCCAGCATGCGCGATCAGGCGCTCGAGACCATCGTGATCGACGCCATGGCCGAGCGGCTGCTCCGACCCGATCGCCTTCAATCACTCCTCGCCAATCTGCTCGACGATAGTTCTTCTGCCGTTCGTGAACGACAGGCTCATTTGAAGGCGCTTCGCACCGAGCGCACCCGCGTCGAGGGCGCAATCCAGAACTGGTATGATTTCATCGACCGAGGCGTCTTCAGCGCAAACGACGCTGACTTCACCACCAGGCTTGCCAACCAGCGCAAGCGCCGCGCCGATCTCGAACAGGAGATCATGCTGGTCGAACGCCAGTTATCGACCACCGACCGACGGGTTACGCCCGCAGCCGTGGAGCGGCTGGGCGAGGTAATTCTGACCAAGTTGCGCTCAAAAGACAGCTGCGTGCGCCAAGGTTTTGCGCGTCGGTTTATCGAAAAGATTGTGGTCGCGCCGGGCACGATCACCATCACTGGCTCGATCAAGCCGTTGGAACTCGCCGCCAGCGACGAGAATGCCGAAAGCGCGCCGATGGTGCCTTCTCTTGATCGGGAGTGGTGCGGCCGAGAAGACTCGAACTTCCACGGGCTTTCGCCCACAACGACCTCAACGTTGCGCGTCTACCAGTT
>JAIERC010000301.1 GCA_019747165.1 Sphingomonas sp.
TGCGACAATTTTCGATTCGGCCCTGCGTGTTGATGGTCCACGCGACAACCGACGTGCCTTCCTTCTCCTCGCGGAGTGCAGACGGCGGATAATCGTCCTGCGTCACCCAGCTCGCTTCATCGCCACGGGCACCGGCGGCCTGGCTAACGCGCGGCGGGGCTGGCGGCGCAGGCGGGGCTGGCGGCGCAGGCGGGGCTGGCGGCGCAGGTGTATATTGCTGCTGTGGCGGCGCTTCCCGAACGGTCACCACCGTTTGCGGTGGCGGATTCGGATTTTGCACGATCGGCGGAGGAGAGACCACGGGCGGTGGTGTCTGCGGCTGATCTGGTGGTGGCGGCGGCGGCGGTTCGTCTGGCGGCGGCGGTGGCGGTGGCGCCACGTCAAACGTGTTGAGTTTTTCCGAGACCTTCTTGACGTACTGATACGCAAGCCCGGTCACGAACGCATAACCGATAACGGCATGGATAAGGGCGACGATAATGATCGCCACCACTTTGTTGCCGCTATCTTTCCGATCTGCATATGCCATTCAGGTACGAAACTCCAATTGCACCGACAGTTTTCACCCGCAGCATCCGTAGCGACGGGTTGCCTTAGGGCTGCCGTGAGCCGTTATATCCTTCACCGAGGCAAAAGTCTCTATCGCCACCTCAGTACCGACGCAAACGCTTTGTCGGGCGCAACAAACGTACAATCTAAGCGTGGCAGAATTATTTCTGTTCGAGCGCACGTCAATCCACTAACGATTCGGTCATGAGCAACATTTCGAGAAACATGCCATTGTTGGCAATTGCCTTGATTGTAAGCGGTTCTGGTTCGGCGCCTGCGCAGCGCCGCCCGGCCCCTGTATCGCCACCGGTCGCCATCGCCGCGCCGCCCTACGCTGCCGTCGCCGATCTGGTCCTGCGGTCGCCTATCATTGTCGATGCTGCGATCCGCAGCGCCGAAAAGCTAAAGGGTCCCGAGGCCGCCGGTGCGCCGACAGGCTATGTCAGACTATATGTGCAGGCCGACGTCCAAGCATTGGTGCGCGGTACTGATCCGGTGCCGTCCCGCATTGGCTATATCCTTGATGTTCTACCCGATTCGCGGGGTAAAATCGAAAAGCTGAACAAGCGCAGGGTGCTGCTCTATGCGCGCCCTGTGCTCCGTTTGGGCGGGCAAATTCAGCTAACCGGTCCCGATTCGCAGCGGAACTGGACCCCGGCGCTCGATTCGCTCAGCCGCCAAATTGCGAAAGACGCGCTTGCCGCAGATGCACCGCCGATCGTCACGGGCATCGGCAATGCGTTCCATGTGCCCGGTTCCCTGCCCGGCGAAGGAGAAACGCAGGTATTCCTGATGACTCAGGATGGTCGCCCCGTTTCGCTCAGCATTTTGCGCCGCCCAGGGGAGGCACCGCATTGGGCGGTGGCGCTCAGTGAAATCGTCGATGAAGCCGCCGCCCCTCCAGCACGCGATACATTGCTCTGGTATCGGCTGGCCTGTGCCCTTCCGGCACAATTACCGGCCAACGCGACAGAAAAAATGGTCGCTGCCGACGCCAGCGCAGCGGCTGAAGATTACCGCTTCGTCCTCAGTTCGCTAGGTCCCTGCATCAGAAGCTGAGTTGCCCGTGCTGCTCAGCTCGTAACCGGGCGCGGCTCAATCGTCAAAATCTGTCCGGTGACCGATTGGGCCGACAGCAGATAGGCTATTGCGGCCAAAGCATCGGCAAGGTGGGCAGCAGCGGCAAGCTGCATGGCGCAAACCCGGGTGGCTGGTGCGCGCGCAACCGCTAGCGGTTCAATCGACGCGAGCAACAAGTGCCGATCGATCGGTGTCCACCCCGCATCGATGATCATGATGATCACGCTCGCCGCAACCTCGCGAGTCCGCTGGATGATGGCTGCAACGCTGCCGCTGGCCACAAGCACCAGATGATCGCTGAGCGTGTCGGCCCCAAATGCCCGCTCGGCTAGCGCCGCCGCAATTTCACGGGCAAGCGGCCCTTGCCCCTCAATCCTGGTCGTCATCGTTGACGATGGCGTGTTAACGTCATGCCGATTGCCTCGCCCTGCTCGGAAATCGCGAGTTTGACGATCTTAACCCGCACTGCCTGCACGCGTGAATCCTCGCGCAATAATGTCGTCGCAATGTGATCGGCAACGCCTTCAATCAGCGTAAAATGAACTCCTTGCGGCAAGGCGCTGGTCGCCGCCTTCTTCAGATCAAGGTAATTTTTCGACGCGGACAAGGGCGTATCCGGCGCAAAAAACGGCGTACAATCCAGATCGACCGTCATCGATATCAGCAGCGGCTGGGGCAGATGCGTTTCCTCCGAATAAATGCCCGTCAAAACGGACACTTCGAAATCATGCACTTCCAGCTGTAGTCGATCGTTCAAGCCACGGGCCCCTTGCGTAATGAGCGGCGCGCCATAGCAGATTGCCGCTTGGTGGGAAGCGGCCTGCCCGCCTTAGGCTGCAGCACTGGGCCGTGCGGACATCATTTCATGCCATTTTTTCAAGGCCTTATGGCCATCTGAGACCGTCAACCCCGAACGCGCGGCAAAATCGATCGTGACCAGCGCTGTGATATCGGCAAAGCTGAAAGCATTCCCGGCGATCCATGAAGACTCGCCGAGCCGCGCCTCGAGCGCGTTAATGAAAGCGCGCCACATGATCGCTGCGCGCTCAACCAGATCAGGAATAATCGATGTCGGTGGCAGTTTTCCTGGAAGCGCTCGGCCTTCCATTTGCGGCTTGCTGTTGCGAAACGCATAGACAGCCGCAGCATAGCCATCCGATTCAATCTGGCGGGTCCATGCCTCGATCCGCGCGATTCCGAGCGGATCTGTCCCAAAAAGGGGCGGTTCGGGGTGGAGCGCTTCGAAATATCGGCAAATCGCCGTCGATTCGCAAATCACCTCGCCGTCGTCGAGCACAAGGGCCGGCACAACCCCACGCGGGTTGATTGCCAGATAAGCGGGGTCCAATTGCTCATTCTGGCGCAAATCGATGCTAACCCGTTCAACTGAAATATTTTTCTCGGCCAGATATATCCGCACCCGCCGCGGACTCGGGGCCCAGGCCGAATCATAGAGTTTCATTCCAGCATCCTCGTTCCGCTTGTGTTCAGCACCGCGGAGGCTAAAGCGCGCGACCCTGGGCGTCCATTGCCCAACCTCAATTTAAGGGCCTGTGTCAGTGATTAGCCTTGTGCCCCTCAACGAAATTGCACCGGGCGACATCGAATCGCTGCTCGATTCGGCGTTTGGCACTGATCGGCACAATCGTACTGCCTATCGGATTCGTTACGGCGTGACTTTCCTTCCCGCCCTGAGCTTTGCTGCGATCGAATCGGGGCAATTGGTGGGCGCCATCCAATGTTGGCCTGTCGCCCTCGCTCTTGACGAAGGCGATTCGGTACCGCTGGTGATGGTTGGGCCGGTCGCTGTCCGCCCCGATCGCCAACGCGACGGCATCGGACGGCAATCAATGACGCATATGCTGGGACGCGCCGAAGCAACCGGTGATGACCGGGCGCTGATGCTGATCGGCGACCCCGAATATTATGGCCGTCTGTTCGGCTTTACGGCGGATCGAACCGCGCTTTGGCGAGCGCCGGGCCCGGTCGAGCAGCGTCGCCTGCTCGCGCGGGGTGATCAGGTGCCGACCGCAGCCGGTATGCTGGGGCCCGGCGTGACGATCGCCGCCTGACGCTTTACGCCGTCCACCGGCTGGCCTACCCAAATCCCATGCCCATGGAGCCGCCCCCTGATCTTGCCGCGCTGTCGCTCGCCGATATTGCGCGGCTGGCACGGGATAAAAAGCTACCACCGGTCGACCGCTGGAACCCCAGCCATTGCGGCGATAGCGAGATGCGCATTGCCCGGGACGGGACCTGGTTTCATCAAGGATCGCCGATTGGCCGGGTTGCCATGGTCCAGCTATTTTCAACGATTTTGCGGCGGGAGCCGGACGGCGGCTATGTCCTGGTTACCCCCGCCGAAAAGCTCGACATCGCGGTTGAGGATGCCCCGTTCGTTGCTGTTGAGATGAAGGTGGAAGGGTCAGGCCGCAGCAGAAAGCTGGCTTTCCGGCTGAATACCGGCGAATTAGTTAGCGCCGATGCCGATCATGGCCTGCGCTTTGCCGATGGCGAGTCCGGCCCCCGCCCCTATCTCCATGTCCGCGCCGGACTGGAAGCATTGGTGGTGCGATCGGTCTATTATGAAATCGCGGCGCTGGCGCTGGAGGGGGATGATGAACCGGTCGGCCTGTGGAGCAACGGCAGCTTTTTTCCGATTGAACCAGCTACATGACACTGGCTGAACGGTTGCATCATGCGCTCGAAGCCGGGCGAACCTCTGAAACCATCTTGTTGACCGGCGATCATCGCGACCTTGATCTCGCCGCGACGGAAACCTTGCTCGCTGCAGCAGTGTTGGTGCCCATTACGGACCGGCCCGAGCCCGGCGTGATTCTTACCCAGCGCACCAACACACTGCGCCGTCACCCGGGCCAGGTCGCTTTTCCCGGCGGGCGAATCGATCCGGGCGATGACGGGCCGATTGCCGCCGCGCTGCGGGAAGCAGAGGAAGAAATCGCTTTACCGCCCGATCAGGTGACCATCATCGGCCAGGCCGATCGCTATCGCACCGTTACCGGTTATGATGTGACGCCGGTCATTGGCGTCGTGCCCCCTGATTTGGTGCTGGTGGCAAGCGAGGCAGAAGTTGCCCATGTCTTTGAAGTGCCTTTGGCCTTCATCCTGGATCCCGCAAATCATCTCCAGGCAAGCATCGACTGGCAGGGACGTCAGCGCCATTATTACGAGATCCTGTGGGCGGATCGACGGATTTGGGGCGCGACTGCCGCGATGATCGTCAATCTTTCGCGGCGGCTGCAATGGAACGTCTGATCCTGCCCCAGGCCGCGTGGCGCGACCGGGCTGGCCTTGCATCCCTTTTATCCGCCCTCGGCGCGACCCAGGGCGATGCGCGCTTCGTCGGCGGGGTAGTGCGCGATACGTTGCTGGGATTGCCCGTGCAGGATATCGACATTGCGACGCGGCTGACGCCGGACACGGTCATGCAGCGTCTGAAAAACGCCGATATCCGTGCCGTCCCAACCGGATTGGCCCATGGCACGATCACCGCCATACTGCCCGATGGGCCGGTCGAAGTCACGACGCTGCGCCGCGATATCGCCACCGATGGCCGCCATGCCACGATCGCTTTTACTGATGATTGGAAAGATGACGCGGCGCGCCGCGATTTCACGATCAACGCGCTCTATGCTGACCCGCTGAGCGGCCAGCTGTTCGATTATTTTGGCGGGCTAGATGATCTGGCGGCACGTCAAGTCCGCTTCATTGGCGATCCATTACAGCGCATTGCCGAGGATCACCTCCGCATCCTTCGATTCTTCCGCTTTCTGGCGCGGTTCGGGGATACAGCCGATGCCGATGGCCTTGCCGCTTGCACCGCACGCGCCAATGATCTGATGGCGCTTTCGCGCGAACGGATTGCCGACGAATTGCTCAAGCTGCTGCATGTTCCCGGCGCGGCGACGATCGTCCAACTCATGCTCACCAACGGCATTTTGGCACCGGTACTGCCCGAAATTACCAGCACCGATCGGCTGACGCGAGTCATGGCACTGGAGCGGGAAGCGGGCCTAGAGGGCGATCCGATCCGGCGGCTGTCGGCGCTGCTGGCCGATGAACCCGCGCTCGGCGAGGCAATCGGTGCACGGCTGAAGCTCTCCATTGCCAATCGCAAACGGATGATGCTGGCGTTGGATGCCACACCGTGGCCGAATCCCTTCGCTCTTGCCTATCGAATTGGCGTCGAAAGCGCAGTCGATCGGCTGATTCTCCATTGCCCAGCCGAAAAGGCGATTGATGAAGTGCGGCTTATCTTGGGCTGGACGCCACCCCGGCTGCCGGTGTCCGGGGGAGCTCTGGTCGAGCGCGGCATCGATCGCGGTCCCGGTGTCGCCCGCACGCTCCGCCAGATTGAGGATCAATGGGTCGCCGAAAATTTCCCGGACGATGCTCGGTTATCCGCGATCATTGACGCTTCGGTCGATCAGGCGTTGCGCGCTACCAAAAATTGATAGGCGTCATCTGCCTCAAGCGGCCTGGCGTAGAAAAAGCCCTGGCCATAGGTGCAGCCCAGCGCAGCCAATGTTTGCGCCAGCTCATGTGATTCGACGCCCTCGGCCGTGGTCTGCATGCCAAGCGCCTGCGCGAGGGACAATATGGCGCGCACAATTGATATCTTGTCACGATCGGCGAGCATGCCAGTCACGAAACTGCGATCCATCTTCAGCACGTCAATTGGCAGTTTCTGAAGATAGGCCAGGTTTGAATAGCCGGTGCCGAAATCATCCATCGCAACCGTTGTGCCGAGCGCCTTCAACGCTTGCATTGTCTGGGCGACCAAGTCGGGATCGGAAATCAGCGCGCTTTCGGTAAGTTCAAGGGTAAAGCGCGTGCCGGGGAGGCCAGAGGCGGCTAGCGCTTTTTCGACGAGATGCGGAATATTGTCCCGCTGCAATTGAATAGCCGAAAGATTGACGGCAAGCTTGGTCCCGCAATTGCCGCCAAAGCGCTCATCCCAGCTAGCAAGCGTCTTGGCCGCCGTACTGATCGCCCATCGGCCTAAGGGCACAATTAATCCCGATTCCTCGGCAACCGGAATAAAGTCGGTCGGCGATATCTCCCGTCCGTCTTCCATTTGCCAGCGGGCGAGCGCTTCGAACGAAACCACCCGCCCGGTCGCGAGATCGCAAATCGGTTGATAGGATAGCCGCAGCAGATCGGCATCAATCGCCCGGCGCAAGCTGGTTTCCATTCCGAATTGTTCGCGAACGACGTGGAATGCCTGTGTCTGGTACGATTCGACGCAGCCGCTGGCCTTTGACCGTTTCACCGCAAACTGGGCGTGACGGATCAGATCTTCCGAATCCTCAAAGTCGTCCGAGCCAAACGCAATGCCAATTGAGCAGGAAACACGAATCTCGAAATCCGACAGCCGAAATGGCGTAGACAACGCGCCCTGGATTCGCTTGGCGACATGATCGGCATCACTGCGGCCTTCATCAAGGCTCATTAGAATACCGAACTCATCGCCGCCCGTCCGCGCCAAAACATCACGCCCGCGCAATGCACTTTTCAGGCGGCGGGCGACGGTGATCAGCAACTCATCGCCGGTCATTGAGCCCATACAGGCATTGACCCGGCTGAACCGATCGAGATTGACGATCAACACAGCAAAGCGTTCGCGCTGATCAGATCGATCGCCAATTGCTTCTTCGAGCAGCTCGCTAAAGCCAGCGCGATTGGGCAGACCGCTAAGGCTGTCGGTCATCATTTCGCGTCGTAAATTCTGCTCGGTACGGAGTTCCGAGGTATGATCGATCAACGTCAACAGACAGCGATATACCCCGGGACCAGACGCGCGCGCGATGTGAACGCGGTAATGTCGGCAATTGACCTCATCGCCAAATTGCCAGTCAAATGCGTCGGACCCAGCATTGGATTGAAGAAAGGCTTGAATCCGCGGACCCAAAATCTTGACCAGCGGCGATTGATCCGCGCTGCGCCCAAAGCCATGGGCAAAAGCATTGTTCAGCGCCTCAAATTTGAACGCGCCATCTATCATTGCTATGACAGCGGCAGGAATAGGCAATAAATCAATTGCTTGACTGGGGCTGACCGGCCGATGATCAACCACAGCCTCGGGCGCCGCCGCAACGGCCTTGGCCATGCGGTCGTTGGTTTTGCTGGATCGGGCTTGGCCAAACACCATATCCTGATATTGCTAACGGGAATTGGTTAAGGGCTGTTGAACCTAAAGCTAGCAATTGTCGGCGTTGTCAGCCGGGCTTGCAGAATCAGAACATATTGTCGCGCGGGAAGCCATTGGGTGGCATCCGCCCGGCCGCGCCACGCGCCGCTCGCCACGGGCCCATATCGGATTCGCTCCGCGTGCGGCCACTATCGCCGCCCATTGCCCAGCTTAGACCTTGAGCAAAGGCAAAGGTCGTCACATCCGCTAGGCCGCCATCACGGTAACGCTGCAACTGCACCCCCTGCCCGCGCGCCATTTCTGGCAATTCAGCGATCGGGAACACCAGCAGCCGCCGATTGTCGCCAATGACGCCGACATAATCGGCCTGGGGATCAACGGCCTTCACCCGCAACAGTCGCGCGCCCAAACGTGGCGTGACGACCGTCTTGCCCTTGCGGGTTTCGGCGACCAGGTCAGCGGTCTTGACGATGAACCCCCGTCCGTCAGTGGCGGCAACCACATGACGCTCGCTACGGCTCGCCGGGAACAGATCGACGATTCCTGCCTCCCCCTCAAGGTCGATCATCAACCGCACCGGCTCGCCAAAGCCGCGCCCGCCGGGCAGCTTGTCGGCGGCGAGCGTGTAGAAACGCCCGGTTTCGGCGGCGAGCAATATCTTGTCGGTGGTCTGGGCGTGGAAAGCGAAGGCCGGGCCGTCGCCCTCTTTGAACTTCAGCGCTTCCGTGCCGACCGTATCGATATGGCCCTTCATCGCGCGTATCCAGCCGCGCTGCGACAGGATGACGGTAATCGGCTCGCGATCGATCATCGCCTCCAGAGGAATCTCGCGCGCCGGCGCTGCCTCGGCCACGGTGGTGCGGCGCTTGCCGAGTGCGGTGTCCTGGCCATAACGGACCAGCAGCTTGCCCAAATCCTTCTTCATCCGCGTCCGCTGGCGCGCATCGCTACCCAGCAGGGCTTCCAACCCCGCGCGCTCCTCAAGCAGCTTGTCCCGCTCCTTGCGCAGCTCCATTTCCTCAAGGCGGCGCAGTGACCGTAGCCGCATATTGAGCACCGCTTCAGCCTGCCGATCGGTTAGCTCGAACTCGACCATCATCACCGGCTTGGGCTCATCCTCGGTGCGGATAATCTCGATCACCCGGTCGAGATTGAGAAAGGTAATGATATAGCCGTCGAGCAATTCGACTCGGTCGCTGATCTTGTCGAGCCGGTGCTGCGACTTACGCTGCAGCACGATGAACTGGTGATCAAGCCAGGCCGACAGCGCCTCGCGCAAGCTCATCACGCGCGGGGTACGGCGCGCGTCGAGCACATTGAGGTTGAGCGGCACGCGCACCTCTAGATCGCTCAGGCGAAACAGGCTTTCCATCAGCATGTCGGCATCGACCGTGCGGCTGCGCGGTTCGATGACGATGCGGATCTCGCTGTCCGATTCGTCGCGGACATCGACAAAAATCGGCAGCTTCTTGTCGTTGACGATCGCCGCCAGTGCCTCGATCAGCTTGCCCTTCTGGATACCGTAAGGAATCTCCGTGACGATCGCGTTCCAGGTGCCCCGCCCCTGATCCTCGATATGCCAGCGTGCCCGTACCCGAAAACCGCCGCGCCCGGTGGCATAGGTCTCAGCGATGCTTGATGCACTGTCGACCACGAGACCGCCGGTCGGGAAATCGGGCCCAGACACCTTGGTCATGATCGCCGCGTCATCAGCCCTGGGGTCGTCGATCAACAGCAGCGCTGCCTCGATCAGCTCGGCGGCATTGTGCGGCGGGATGCTGGTCGCCATGCCGACCGCAATGCCGCTTGCGCCATTCGCCAGCAAATTGGGGAATAGGCCGGGGAACAGCTCAGGCTCTTCCTCCTCGCCATTATAGGTCGGCTTCAGGTCAGTGGCGTTCTCGTCGAGCCCGTCCATCAGGTCGACCGCGACCTGGGTCAGCCGCGCTTCAGTGTAGCGATAGGCAGCGGCGTTATCGCCGTCGATATTCCCGAAATTGCCCTGCCCGTCGACGAGCGGATACCGCAGCGCGAAATCCTGCGCGAGCCGCACCATCGCATCATAAACCGACTGGTCGCCATGCGGGTGATACTTGCCGATCACATCGCCGACCACGCGCGCGCATTTCTTGTAGCCCTGCGCCGGGTCGAGCTTCAATAGCCTCATCGCCCAGAGCAGCCGCCGATGCACCGGTTTCAGCCCATCGCGCACATCAGGCAACGAGCGCGCGGTGATCGTCGACATCGCATAGACGAGGTAGCGTTCCGACAGCGCGCTATCGAACGGGGCATCGGTCTGGCCGGGGATCGGATCGGGCTGCGGCGAGGGCGCGTCGGGGTCAATCAGGTCGGTTGTCATCGTCTGGCGGTCGATAGCAGTGAGATTCATCGGTGGCGAGGGGGAGAGCGGCCGATGCTGGTTTGGACAATCAACGACCTTCGGGTTAGGCCGGAATCATGATCCGCCTTGCCCTTTTCGCGCTACTCGCCATCACCCCGGTCATGGCCAATCTTCCGCGCTCTCTGCTTACCTGGCCCGATCTGACCAGCCGCGCCCGCCCGACGGCCGACGTAACGGTCAGCTACGGCAGGGATCCCTATCAAAAGGTCGATGTCTGGCTCCCCAAAGCGCCGGGCACGCATCCCGTTGTGCTGATGGTCCATGGCGGCTGCTGGACGACCAGCATCGCCGATCGCACACTGATGAACTGGATCGCCAACGACTTGCGCGGACGCGGCATTGCGGTGTGGAACATCGACTATCGCGGTGTCGATCGGCCGGGCGGCGGCTATCCCGGCACGTTCAGCGATGCAGCGCAGGCGGCAGATGCGCTCGCCGCCAACGCCGCTCGCTATGACCTCGACCTGCGCCATGTCGTTGCCGTTGGGCATTCGGCGGGCGGACATCTCGCGCTATGGCTGGCGGCGCGCCCCAAAGTACCGACGGGCAGCGCGCTTCACGCTGACCATCCGCTTAAGATCGGCCACGTCATCAGCCTGGGCGGTCTGCCCGATCTGGAGGCGACAGCGGCAAGCCCCGATAATGGCTGTGGCACCGACGTGGTTGCCGCGCTGACGGGCCCCGCCACCCCTGCGCACCCGGACGTGTTCGCCGACACCTCGATCCCGCGCTTGTTGCCGATCGGCGTGCCCGTCGATCTGATCAATGGCGAGAATGATCGGATCATCCCGATGCGGCTCGGCACCGGCTATATCGACCAGGCGACCAAAGCGGGCGACACCGCCAGTCTCCACCGCATCGACAAGACCGGCCATGTCGAATTGATCGCCCCTGAGAGCGCCGCATGGGCAAAGGCAGTGGCGCGCATCGAGGCAGCCCTCAGCCGATGACTCGCGACGGAGCCCGCGCGCTCGACGCTGCTGATCCGCTGCGCCATTTCCGCAGCAAATTCGCGCTGCCGGAGGGCGTGGTCTATCTCGACGGCAATTCGCTCGGTCCGCTGCCGCGTTCAACAGCGCCGATGCTGACCGATATGGTCGATCGCCAATGGGGCGAGCGGCTCATCCGCAGCTGGAACGAGGGGTGGATTGAAGCACCGCAGCGCATTGGCGGCAAAATCGCGCGGCTGATCGGTGCCCAGCCTGATGAGGTGATCGTCAGTGATTCGACATCGGTTAATCTGTTCAAGTTGATCGTCGCGGCACTCCAGCTTGATCCGTCACGAACCACCATCGTCACAGAGGCCGGTAACTTCCCTACTGACCTGCATGTGGCTGAGGGCGCTGTTAGCTGTGTGCCTGGCGCGACGCTGAAACCTGTTGCGCGCGACCAGATCGCCGAGGCGATTGACGAGACCACTGCCCTGCTGTTGCTCACCCATGTCCATTACAAGTCCGCCGAACGCTTCGACATGGCGGCCTGGACGGCCCGCGCACATGCCAGTGGTGCGCTGGTGCTGTGGGACCTTAGCCATAGCGCGGGCGCCGTACCGATCGACCTAAACGGTGCAGCGGCCGATCTGGCGGTTGGGTGCGGGTATAAATATCTGAATGGTGGTCCCGGCGCGCCGGCCTATCTCTATGTTGCTTCACGGCTGCAGGAACGGCTCACCAACCCCGTATCGGGCTGGATGGGCCATGCCGCCCCCTTTGCCTTTACTGATGCCTATGCACCGGCCCCCGGCATTTCGCGCTGGCTGGCCGGCACGCCGCCTATGCTTGCCATGGCAGCGCTTGAAAGCGGGGTCGATCTGATGCTTGAGGCCGATCCGGCAGTGATCGCCGCGAAAAGCGCCGCGCTATTCAATCTGATGCGCTCGATTGGCGATGGGCTCGGCCTCGACTGTATCAGTCCCAGCAATCCGGAGGCGCGCGGCAGTCATATCAGCTTCCGCCACCCCCAAGCCTATCCACTATGCCAGGCGCTGATCGCCGACGGCGTGATCGGCGATTTTCGCGATCCCGATATCCTGCGTTTCGGGCTGACGCCGCTCTATCTTGGCTATGAAGATATGGTGATCGCGGGCGAGAAACTGGCCGCCATCCTTGCCGGTCAGCGCCACCTCGCACCGACATTCTCAAAGCGGTACGCGGTCACCTGATCTTCCGCTTGCCGGCCGCCCGGATTGCCGAAGTGCAGGACAGCCATGTCCGCGCCTGCGATCAACTGGGTCGGCAGCGCTGCCGCGTGCTGACGAATCGCTACCATGTCAACGATCAGGACAACAGCGTGTCGGCGGTGCTGGCCTTCCAAATCGATCCCGTGATCGCGCGAAGTTTCGGTCGGTCTGCGGGGGCAACGGTCAAATCGGCGGCAGGTCTCGTCATGGATTCGCGGATGATCGGCACGAATGAGGCGATGCGCGCAGGCGGTGTGATCGCGCGGATTCGGGAAGAAATCACCAAGATCGACATGCAGCTCAAGGGCTCGCTCAGCGATGCGCAGCGCGCCGAAGCTATGGAACGGCAGTCCAGGCTGCGCGCCGCCGTTGCGACCATTAGCGATCTGGATCAGGCCTCTGCGCAGGGGGTGGCGACGACGCCGATGCTGTTCACCTATCAATCCGGCTTGGTAATCCCGGCATTGGGCGGATCCAGCACCGCGACATTCGACAATGCCGGACAAGCCTTCATCCAATCAGCCGCCGCCATGGCGCAGGTGCTGGCGGGGGTTGGCCCCTGGTTACTGGTCCTGCTGGGTGTCGCGCTGATCCTGCGTCAATTTGTCCAGCCCGAAGAAGCAGAGCCTGCTCACACGGTCGGCGTTTCCCACCCTGCCAAGGAGGAAAGCCGCAACGTTGTCCGGCGTTGGTTCGGTCGCGACGCGGAACCCGTTGAGGAAACCGAGCCCGTTAGCTGAGCCACTGCCGCGATTGCGTGGCCCCGGTGCTTTCTATATAGGGGTGGCTCCTGCCCCGGCCCGCGCGACCTTGTTGACCGCGAAGCCGGGGCCGATCTTTTTTATAAGGTATCGCCGCCATGGCACGCCGTCGCCAAATCTATGAAGGCAAGGCCAAAATCCTGTACGAGGGCCCGGAACCCGGCACGCTCATCCAATATTTCAAGGATGATGCGACCGCGTTCAACGCCCAGAAAAAGGGCACGATCAGCGGCAAGGGCGTGCTGAACAACCGGATTTCCGAGCATATCTTCACCTTGCTCGCAACAATTGGCGTGCCGACCCATTTCATCCGACGCCTCAACATGCGCGAACAACTCATTCGCCAAGTCGAGATTGTGCCGATCGAGGTAGTGGTGCGCAATGTTGCGGCGGGCTCGCTCAGCAAGCGGCTCGGCATTGAAGAGGGCACCCAGTTGCCCCGCACGATCATCGAATATTTCTACAAGGATGATGCGCTGGGTGATCCGATGATCACCGACGAGCATATCTCCTGCTTCGGCTGGGCCAGCCAGGAAGAAATGCATGACATTGCCGATCTGGCGATTCGCGTGAATGATTTCCTGTGCGGGCTGTTCGCCGGCATCGGCATCCGCTTGGTCGATTTCAAGCTCGAATTCGGGCGGATCTGGGACAATGATTACGCCCGGATCATCCTGGCCGACGAAATCAGCCCCGATGGCTGCCGGTTGTGGGACATGGCCAGCGGTGAAAAGCTCGACAAGGACCGCTTCCGCCGTGATCTGGGCGGCGAGGTTGAGGCCTATCAGGAAGTCGCACGTCGCTTGGGCCTGCTCCCCGAAGGGGCGGACAGCGCGGTGCTCGATCTGGAAGAACATCGGCTAAAGCGCGGCAAGTGACGGTTGCAGCGGCACGCTGCCCTCGGCATAGGAAGCTGGCATCAGCCATTATGTGAGCCTGTCCGATGAAGTTGCGCATTTTTGTGACCCTGAAGCCAGGCGTGCTCGATCCCCAAGGACGAGCGATCCATAAGGCGCTGGATGGGCTAGGCTTTACCGGCATCAACGATGTCCGCGCTGGCAAGCTGATCGAAATCGATGTTGCCGATGAAACGACCGACACCCAGATCGACGAGATGTGCCGCAAGCTGCTCGCCAACACGGTGATCGAGAATTACCGTGTGGAAGGAGCATCGCCAGAAAAAGTGGTGACCGGTTTGTCGTCCGGCAATGCGACCGCCGAGAAAATTGCATGAAGACAGCGGTCATCGTCTTTCCCGGCTCCAATTGTGACCGCGACATCGCTGTCGCGCTGGAAGCGGTGACGGGGGTGAAGCCGGCGATGGTCTGGCACGGCGATACCGCCCTGCCCGACGGCGTTGGCGTCATCGCGCTCCCCGGCGGGTTTTCCTATGGCGATTATCTGCGCTGCGGCGCGATTGCCGCGCGTTCTGCGATCATCCCGGCGGTGGTCGCGGCGGCGAACCGCGGCGTGCCGGTGATCGGCATCTGCAACGGCTTTCAGGTGCTGACCGAAATCGGCCTGCTGCCCGGCGCGCTGATGCGCAATGAAGGGCTGGATTTCGTTTGCCGCGACATCGCGCTCACCGTCGATAACGCTCAAAGTGCCTTCACCAGTCGCTATGCACGCGGCGAGCGCGTTATCTTCCCGGTCGCGCATCATGACGGCAATTATTTCGCCGATGCCGACACGCTCGACCGGCTCGAGGGCGAAGGCCGGGTCGCGTTCCGCTATGCCGAAAGCGTCAATGGCTCGGCGCGGCAAATCGCTGGCGTGCTTAATGCTAGCGGCAATGTACTGGGCATGATGCCCCACCCCGAACGCCGTATCGAAGCCGCGCATGGCGGGGATGATGGCCGTCGGCTATTCGAAGGGCTGCTGGAAACCGTTAGCGCCTGAAGGCCCGAACAGGGTTGTCGTTCGGGCCAACGCCAGGATCACGCTCGGCCAGAACAGCGTATTCCAGATATCGTGCACATTGCCGGCAAGATCGAGCGGCACCCTCGTACGCCTAAAATCGGCAATGTCCCAAGCCTCACCCAGCAACGCGGCCGCCAGCACGACCAACCAGGGCCGCCAGCTGGTCAGCGGCCATTTGAACATCAGCGCCGACCCGAAGAACAAGAAGAGCGCGACATAGATGTGCAGGGCATCCTTAGCCAGGCCGGTCAGCCCCATCAGCCACAGCTTCGCATCCTGCAGCGGGCTAACACTCACAGCGCGGCCTTGAACGGCGTAAAGTTCGTTCCCTCGTCAAACACATCCACTCCCTCACGCCGCTTCAGGAAATTGACGACGAGATAGGTGACGGGCGTCAGGATCACTTCCCAGCTCACCTTCAGTACCCATTGCGTCACCAATACCTTGATCACCAGATCATTGGTCCAGCCTTCCGCGCCCCAAAAGGCGAGCGGGTAGAAGATCAGGCTGTCAACGGCTTGCCCTGCAAAGGTGGATCCAATCGTGCGGGTCCACAGCATCTTGCCCCCGGTCCACAATTTCATCCGCGCAAGCACATAGGAATTGACGAATTCGCCAGCCCAAAAGGCACAGACCGACGCAAGGACAATGCGCGGCACCTGGCCGAAAATCACCTCATAAGCGGCTTGGTTCTTCCAGTCGGGCGCGGGCGGCAGCGCG
>JAIERC010000019.1 GCA_019747165.1 Sphingomonas sp.
GCTGGCCGACAAGGGCCCGGCGCTGGTGACGCGCGCGGTGGACCTGCTGGCTGATCGGTTCGCGGCGCATTGGGTATATGATGCCGTGCGGCTGCCCGCGCGGGTACATCTGGTCAGCGGTGGGCGCTGAACTTTTGGGATCACAAAAGGAAAGCGCATGAGCACCGATATTCTCGTCTGCCCGCATTGCCAGGGGCTCAACCGCGTGGCGGCGGCCCGGCTGGGTGACCAACCTAGTTGCGGCAAATGCCACCGCCCGCTCACCACCGCCGCCCCGATCGACGCCGATCAGGCGCTGTTCGACAAAATGGTGGCCAAAAGCAGCAGACCGGTGCTGGTCGATTTCTGGGCGAACTAATGGGGTCCCTGCCGCATGATGGCCTTTGCGCTGCCCGATGACCGCCGGGAGATGAAGCTGGTGCGCTATGCCAATGATCGCATCAATCGGCATATGAACGCCGAAGACACCTGGCTGATCACTCGCGTGCAGGCCGGCATGGCTTCGAAAAGCTTCACCGTCGGCCCGATCGGGCGGAGCGAAGTGTGCCCGCGCAGTTTCGCCGCGAAGATCCGCGCGGCGATCCCCGAAGCACGGCTCCACCATGCGCCACCGCCGGGCTGGAGCAAGCGCCCGCGGACCGTGCGTGAGTGAGGGGCGGCTAGGCCAAGCAGAAATATGGCGCGGTGCGGGTCTATACCTTGGACTTCCGGCAGATGAAGAATGTCCTCGCCTGCCGCAACGAGCGCGCGCTGTACGAGATCGTTTGCGACCCCGCCTCGAACCGAGTGGTGGGCCTGCACATGATTGGCCCGGAATCGGGCGAGATCATTCCGGCAGCAGCGGTGGCGGTGAAGGCCGGGCTGGCAGAGGACGCCTTCGACCAGACGATCACTCTGCATCCTACGATGGCGGAGGAATTGGTGTTGATGCGGAAGGGGAGGGCCGTTTGTGACCCTCGTCCGAAATCAGAGTAGGCCGCTAACGTCTCGAAAGTCGCGCCTTAATTCACTTGTAATTCGAGTATGTTTCTTCGATCCTCCGTCTTTCGGATGCGAGGTTTCGTCAAGAGAAATGGCACTTTTTCGTCGAAAGGACACGCCTGAACCGACTGCGATCGGCATCGACACACCGGATGGTTCTTTTGATGCGCCTCTATTTGAAGGTTGGCAGCCTATCGATAGCGACATAGCGGCGCGCATGTATAGAAATGACATGCAACTGCTATTCAATTTCGGCGCAGGCGGTGCGATCCGAGGAATAAAGGGCACAATGTCGCGTTTTGAGCGGCAAGGGTCGTCAGCCAGAGATTTTATGAAGCGGACCACGGGCAGCGCCGCAAACTTTATCCTTCAGCCGATACAACAGGAAATCTACAACGTGCTTGCGTTGGCTGTGCAGGGGCACTTTGAAAAAGGATTCCGGCGCTGGCTTCGAAACAGTCTTCAATTCGTGGACCAAACTGCCATTTCAGACGAAGATATCGTTAAATCACAATGGTCTAACCCAAATACACCAAAGCGCGATCTTGGTTGCATAATGGCTTCTCTACGAGGGATTCATCTCAGGGATGTCGTTGAAGGCCCATTGCTTCTTGAACTGGCGCTCATTGGAAATGTGGTTCGCCACGGTGACGGTCCTTCAGCGCTTCAAGCTTATCAACGCTTTCCGTTTCTTTTCGACCCCGTTGTCGTATTTGACGATGACCCTGCGGTCGAAGAGGATGAGGAAATACCCGAAAGATTGCGCGTCAACGAAGAGCGTCTGGCTTTGTATGCCCAAGCGGCCTTTCAGTTTTGGCATCGAGTTCAACTGGCTTACACTGGTGACGCATAGCGACTGGGCGAACGTTTCCATTAGAGCCACGTGAATACCTCAATTGGGGCTGTGCCCGCGGCAGCAATCGGATATCCCGGCGCTACCCCAACGCCACCCCCGAAATCGTGATCCGGTGCATCAGCCTTTTGTGACCATGGTAGTCATTCACCGCGAAGTGCCAGGTCGAGCGATTGTCCCACACCGCCACCGATCCAGGCGCCCATTTTAACCGGCACTGGAATTCCTCGCGCATGGCCACGCTGTACAGATATTGCAGCAGTGGCTGGCTTTCCTCGCGGGTCCAGCCTTCGAAATGCAGCGTGAAGGCCGGGTTGACGTAGAGGATCTTGCGGCCGCTCACCGGGTGGCGGATCACGGCGGGGTGGACGGCGTTGGCGCGGATGTCGTGGCCCTTCAGGTCGGCGGCCTGATCGGTCTTCGCATAGATGCCGTCATGGCCATAGATGTGATCGGCGCTGTGCACGGCGCGCAGGCCCGCCAGCGTCGCTTTCAGCCCGTCCGACAGCGAATCATAGGCCGCCCCCAGGCTTGCGAACAGCGTGTCGCCGCCCATCGGTGGCAGCTCGCGCGCGACGAGGATTGATCCCATTGCGGGGACCGGATCATAGCTATGGTCAGTGTGCCAGCCGCCGCCGATATTGACGAACTGCGTCTCGGCTTTGCGCACTTCGGCGATCTCGGGATAGCCGCTATTTGCCGGGAAGTAGTTGTTGACGTCGATCTCGCCCCAGCGGCGCGCAAAGGCGATGTGATCCTCTGGGCTAAGCTGCTGATCGCGCAGCATGACCACGCCTGTGTCGGCGAGTGCCGTACGGATTGCCGCGAGTTCGTCGTCGTTGATTGCGCGCACATCGACGCCAGTGACTTCCGCGCCGCAATGTGCGGCCAGCGGCTTGATTTGCATTTCGCCCATGCTGCCTCTCCATTTCTTATGGAGCGCAGCATGGGCGAATGCGGGCCTCTTTACCAGATGTGGACGCGCTTTTCGGGCGGCAGGTACAGCTTGCTGTCCGGCTTGATGTCGAACGCAGCATACCAGGCATCGACGTTGCGGACGATGCCATTGACGCGGAAGTAAGGCGGGCTGTGCGGATCGGTCAGCGCGCGGGAACGAGCGGCACCTTCGCGCAACTTGGTTTGCCATGCCTGGGCATAGGCCAGGAAGAAGCGCTGATCGCCGGTCAGTCCGCCGATCACCGGGGCTTTGCCGTGCTTGGCCTGATAACGCTGATAGGCACCATAAGCCGCTTCAACCCCGCCGAGATCGCCGATATTCTCGCCGAGCGTCAGCTTGCCGTTGACCTTGGTGCCGGGCACCGCCTCATATTGATCATATTGCGCGGCAAGGGCTGCGGTGCGTTCCTTGAACGCGGCCTTGGCCGCTGGCGTCCACCAATTTTCGAACTTGCCGGTCGGGCCGAACTGGCTGCCCTGATCGTCGAATCCATGGCCCATTTCATGGCCGATGATCGCACCGATCGCCCCATAATTCACCGCAGGATCAGCATTGGGATCGAAATAGGGCGGCTGCAGGATCGCCGCCGGGAAGGTGATCTGGTTGGCCAGCGGGTTGTAATAGGCGTTCACGGTCTGCGGCGTCATCGCCCAAAGGCTGCGATCAACCGGCTTGGCGAAGCGCTCCAGCTCCAATTCATGCTGGAACTCCGCCGAGCGCTGGGCATTGCCCAGCATATCGCCGCGCACCACCGTAAACTTGGTGTAATCGATATATTTGTCGGGGTGGCCGATGCGTGGCTCAAACGCGGCAAGTTTGACGAGTGCGGCCTTGCGGGTTGCCTCGTCCATCCAGGCCGATGCGCTGATCCGCTCCTGATACGACCCGCGCAGATTCTCGATCAGCTCGGTCATCTTGGCTTTGGAGGTCGAGGGGAAATATTTGTCGACGTAAAGCTGGCCGACGGCCTCACCCAACGCCCCATTGGTCAGCTGCACGCCGCGCTTCCAGCGATCACGCTGCGTCTTCACGTCAGACAGGGTGGTCGAGTAGAAATCAAACCGCGCCTGATCGAATGCCTTGGGCAAATAAGCGGCATTGTCGCTGACGAAGTGGAAGGCGAGATAGTCCTTCCAGGTTTGCAGCGGGGTGGCGACCATGATCTTGCCGAGCGCGATGATCGCGGTGTTGTTGGTCATCAGCACCTTGGGCGAGCTTGCCACACCGGCGGTCTTCAGCATCAGCGCCCAATCGAATTCGGGTGCCTTTTTCTCTAGGCCGGCAATGTCCTGTGGATCGTTGAGCGCCATGATGTTGCGGCTTTGCTCAGGTGACCAATGTTCCTTGGCCATCGCGGTTTCCAGCGCCATGATTGCATCGGCCTTGGCCGCTGCATCGCCAATCCCAGCGAGCGTTTGCATCTTTTCGATATAGGCGCGGTAGGCCTTGCGATAGCCGTCATATTTCTCACCTTGGAGCAGGTAATAATCGCGCGGCATGCCCAGCCCGCCCTGGCCGACGGCGGCGGTATATTTGGTTGGATCGGCGAGATCGGGGATGATGCCGACACCCACCGGCGATTCATAGCCGACGCTGGCGAACAGCGTTTGCAAACCGGTCAGATCATTGACCGCCGAAATCTTGGCGAGATAGGGCTTGAGTGGCGCTGCGCCCTTGGCTTCGATACCTGCCTCGTCAATCCAGCTCGCGTAGAAATCGCCGACCTGCTTGCCAGTCGCGCCATATTTGGCCGGATTGGCGGCCATATCGTCCAGGATCAGCCGAACATTGGTTTCGGCTTCGTCAGACAGGATATTGCCATAGCCGATCGCTGCCTTGTCAGCGGGGATTTCGGTGCGCTTGTTCCAGCCGCCATTGGCAAAGGTCCAGAAATCGTCGCCGGGTTTCGCAGCGGTGTCCTTGGCGGTCAGATCGACGCCGAAGCTGCCATAGCGTGGTGCGGTGGGTGCATCTTTCGACAAAGCCGGCACGGCAAGCGCGATAATGGCAGTGGCCGCCGCCAGGCGGGCATAACGATGAAGCTGCATGAGGACCTCTCTCTTGGTGTATTGCTAGCATATAGCGGTGAGAATCGGCAGCGGCAAGCGGTAAATGTAAGACGTCCCTTACATCACCCGATTGGCAACCAAATCGTCAACTACCGCAGGGTCCGCCAGCGTGCTGGTATCCCCCAGCGACGTTACGTCGCCCTCGGCGATCTTGCGCAAGATGCGGCGCATGATCTTGCCCGAACGCGTTTTGGGCAGGCCTGGCGCGAATTGCAGCGCGTCAGGAGTGGCAATCGGGCCGATTTCGGTACGGACCCATTGGCGCAGCTCGGCGCGCAGTGCCTCGTCGCCGACCTCGCCCGCGTTGAGCGTGACATAGGCATAAATGCCTTGCCCCTTGATGTCGTGCGGCATGCCGACGACGGCGGCTTCGGCGACTTTGGGGTGTAGCACCAGCGCCGATTCGACCTCTGCCGTGCCCATTCGGTGGCCGCTGACATTGATCACGTCATCGACCCTGCCGGTGATCCAGTAATAACCGTCGGCGTCGCGGCGGCAGCCATCGCCGGTGAAATATTTGCCGGGATAGGTGGTGAAATAGGTCTGGAAGAATCGGTTATGATCATTCCACACTGTCCGCATCTGCCCCGGCCAGCTGCGCGCGATGACGAGATTACCCGCGCTAGTGCCGGTCAACACTTGCCCTTCCGCATCAACCAACTGTGGATCGACGCCTGGCAGGGGGCGGGTCGCGCTGCCGGGTTTCAGCGGGGTCGCGCCGGGCAGGGGAGCGATCATCGCACCGCCGGTTTCGGTCTGCCACCAGGTATCGATAATCGGGCAGCGGCTGTCGCCCACTACCTCATGATACCAGCGCCACGCCTCAGGATTGATCGGCTCGCCAACGGTGCCCAGCAGTTTCAATGAAGCACGGCTGGTGGCGGTGACGAAGCTGTCGCCATCCTTCATCAGCGCGCGTAGTGCCGTCGGCGCGGTGAAGATCGTGTGGACCTTGTGCCGGTCGACGATCTGCCAGATGCGGCTGGCGTCGGGCCAGTTGGGCAGCCCTTCATACATCAACGTCGTCGCGCCATTGGCGAGTGGGCCGTAGAGAATATAGCTGTGCCCCGTCACCCAGCCGATATCGGCGGCGCACCACCACACATCGCCGGCGCGGTAATCAAAGCACAGCTCATGCGTCAGGCTCGCCCAGAGCAGATAGCCGCCAGATGTATGCAGCACACCCTTGGGCTGGCCAGTCGATCCGCTAGTGTAGAGAATGAACAGCGGATCTTCCGCGCTCATCACTTCCGCCGGGCAATTGGTTGAGGCGGTGGCGGCGGCGTCGTGATACCAGATGTCGCGGCCGGGGTGCATCGTCACGTCGCCGCCGGTGGCGCGCACCACGATCACCGTTTGCAGCGCCGGCGCGCGCGCTGCGGCGGCGTCGATATTCGCCTTAAGCGGGATTTTCTTGCCGCCGCGTCGGCCTTCATCGGCAGTAACCACAAAGGCGCTGTCGCAATCGGTGATCCGTCCGGCCAGCGCTTCGGGCGAAAAGCCGCCAAACACCACCGAATGGATCGCACCAATCCGCGCGCAGGCGAGGATCGCGAAAGCGGCTTCGGGGATCATCGGCATATAGATGGTGACCCGGTCTCCCTTGGTTACGCCCTGGCCTTTCAGGACATTGGCGAAGCGACAGACCTCGGCATGAAGCTGGCGGTAGGTGAAGCGGCGTGGCTCCTCTTCGGGCATATCCGGTTCCCAGATCAACGCGATCTGATCACCGCGTTTGGCCAGATGTCGGTCGATGCAGTTGGCGGCGACGTTGAGCTTGCCGTCGGCAAACCATTGGATGTGAAAATCCTTCTCGTCGAACGACCAATCCCCTGCGATCTCAGGCCGCTTGATCCAATCCAGCCGCCGCGCCTGTTCGAGCCAGAAGCTGCCGGGATCGGCGATCGAACGGCCATAGAGTGTGTCATAGCCTGCCGCATCGAGTCGTGCAGACGTCGCCCAGGCGTCGGGTACGGGATACAGTGTTTCGGTCATCCTGATCTCCTGCAACGGCGATAGTGGCGCAGCGCGTGGCTTAGGCCAAGTCAAACCGCTTGGCATGATATCAGTTTCGATATAAAACTAATATCCATGATCGGTTTGTGATCATGCCAACCCATCCGTCACCCCGGGTCAAGGCCGGGGTGACGGGGTAGCGTGGATCGGTATGGTCATAAGCGGCGCTAAAGGAGAGTCTCAATGGACAGGCAGGTTCTGGTAACCGGCGGCAGCGGGTATATTGGCGGTTTCGTCATCCGGCAGCTGGTGGCGGAAGGCTGGACCGTCAACACCACGATCCGCTCGCTGGCCAGAGAGGCCGAGGTGCGTAAAGCGCTGGCGGTGCCCGCCGACAAGCTCTCTTTCTCTGCCGCCGATCTGCTGAGCGACGCAGGCTGGGCAGAGGCGGTGGCCGGGTGCAGCCATGTTGTTCACGTCGCGTCGCCGCTGCCGAATGGGGCGGTGAAACATGAAGACGATCTGATCGTACCAGCGCGAGAAGGCGCGCTGCGCGCGCTGCGCTTTGCCAAGGCGGCAGGGGTGAAGCGGGTGGTGATGACCTCGTCGGTCGCGGCCATCGCCTATGGCCATGGCAAGAAGACCGGCACCTATACCGAGGCGGTGTGGACCGATGTCAACGGCCCGCAGGTGCACGCCTATGCCAAGTCGAAAACGATCGCCGAGCGCGCCGCGCGCGATTTGATGGCGGCAGAGGGTGGGACGATGGAGTATGTCTCGGTCAATCCCGCAGCCGTTCTTGGCCCGGTGCTCAGCGCTGATTTTTCGAGCTCGGTGCAGATCATCACTCGGCTCTTGAGCGGATCGCTGCCCGGTCTGCCCAATTTCGGTTTCGGCGTCGTCGATGTGCGCGATGTCGCCGATCTCCATGTCCGTGCGCTAACGGCAGAGGGGATTAATGGCGAACGCTTTATTGCGTCGGGCCCGTTCATGATGATGAAGGAAGTGGCGGCCATAATCCGCGAGCGGCTTGGAAATGAGGCGCGTAAGGTGCCAACGCGGGGTCTGCCCGATCTGTTGTTGCAGATCACCAGCATCTTCGACCCCACGATCCGAATGGTGACGGGCGAACTCGGCAAACAACGGATCACCCCATCCGATCACGCGCGCGATGTGCTCGGTTGGGTGCCGCGCCCTGCTGCCGACACGATCGCAGACAGCGCACGCAGCCTGATCGACATGGGTGTGGTGAAGGTCTGAACTGCATCACGGTTGCGTTTCGCGCGAATCCTTGGAATGGGGGCTAACCGTTATCTGGGGAGCCCTATGGAAACGATCGTTGATCGCCTGGAAGCAAAGCGTGCAGCGGCACGATTGGGTGGGGGCGAAATACGGATTGCCGCGCAGCACGCAAAGGGCAAGCTGACAGCGCGTGAGCGGCTGAACGTGCTGATTGATCAGGGATCTTTCGAAGAACTCGACATGTATGTCGAGCATAATTGCGTCGATTTCGGCATGGCGGATCAGATCATTCCCGGCGATGGCGTCGTCACCGGTTCCGGCACGATCAACGGCCGGCTGGTGTTCGTGTTCAGCCAGGATTTCACCGTGTTCGGCGGATCGCTGTCCGAACGGCACGCGCAGAAAATCTGCAAGATCATGGACATGGCGATGAAGGTCGGCGCACCCGTAATCGGCATCAATGATTCGGGCGGCGCGCGCATCCAGGAAGGCGTTGCCTCGCTGGGTGGCTATGCCGAAGTGTTTCAGCGCAATGTGCTCGCCAGCGGCGTTGTCCCGCAGCTCAGCCTAATCATGGGTCCCTGCGCGGGGGGCGCTGTGTACAGCCCTGCCATGACCGACTTCATCTTCATGGTGAAGGATAGCAGCTATATGTTCGTCACCGGCCCCGATGTCGTGAAGACCGTCACTAACGAAGTGGTCTCGCAGGAGGAACTCGGGGGTGCCGTGACGCATACCACGAAGTCGGGGGTCGCCGATCTTGCATTCGATGATGACATCGAAGCGCTGTTGGCGGCCCGCGACTTCGTGGATTTCTTGCCTGCCTCCAACCGCGATGCCGCGCCCGAACGCCCGACGGCAGACCCGTGGGACCGCCTAGAGGAAAGCCTCGATCTGTTGATCCCGGCGAACGCCAATCAGCCCTACGACATGCACGAAGTGATCCGCAAAACGGTGGACGAGGGCGATTTCTTCGAAGTGCAGCCAGCGCATGCGGGCAACATCATCGTCGGTTTCGGGCGGATTGAGGGGCGCACCGTGGGCGTGGTCGCCAACCAGCCAATGGTGCTGGCGGGGTGCCTCGACATCAATTCATCGAAGAAAGCGGCGCGGTTCGTGCGCTTCTGCGATGCCTTCGAGATTCCGATCATCACCTTTGTCGACGTTCCCGGCTTCCTGCCCGGCACCGCACAGGAGCTGAACGGCATCATCAAACACGGCGCGAAATTGCTGTTCGCCTATGCCGAGGCGACCGTGCCCAAGATCACCGTGATCACCCGCAAAGCCTATGGCGGCGCCTATGACGTGATGGCATCGAAGCATCTGCGCGGCGATTTGAACTATGCATGGCCGACGGCGGAAATCGCGGTGATGGGCGCGAAGGGCGCGGTTGAGATCATCTTTCGCGGCAAGACGCCGGAGGAGATTGCCGAGCGTACAGCGGAATATGAGGCGCGGTTTGCCAATCCGTTCGTGGCGGCGAGCAAGGGCTTTATTGATGAGGTCATCCAGCCGCATTCCACCCGGCGGCGCGTGGCGCTGGGCCTGCGCAAGCTGCGCAACAAGAGCCTGGAGAATCCGTGGAAGAAGCACGACAATATTCCCTTGTAGGAGCCGGTAATGATTTCCATCCTGTTTGCGCTGCTTCAGTCCACCGCTCCCGCCGCGCCGCCACCGCCCCCACCCTGGACCGCGGTGACGCGCACCGATGCGACGACCGGTGCAACGTCGACATCGGCGCTGGCCTATACCGCTGATCGATCGGCACGGCTGGTTGTCCGCTGCGACCGGGTCGGTGAGCCTGTCGTTTCCATCCAGATGCGCACTCGGGCCGGTCTCGCGGCCAGCGACGATCATCTCGTTTCGGTCAGTGTCGATGGTGCGGCACCGATTGATCTGCCCTGGGAGTTCCCAGGGGCAGCGACAATGAATCGCGGCACGGTTGCCGTTACCCAGTTGACCGAGGCGATGAGCAAGGCCAAGTCGATTACGGTTACCACCAAGGATGGCGAGCAAATTGTGTCGGCAACCTTTGTCGGACCAGGGACGGCCACTGGCATCAAGGACGTGCTGGCGGCATGCGGCTATGAACTCGGCGTCGTTCCGCAGCCCGCCAAACCGGCCGCTAAGTGAAACTCGGTCGCCTCAACCATATCGGCGTGGCAACGCCCGCTATTGCACCCCATGCCGGCAAACATTACAATGACATTGTAATGCCAAGGAGCATGCCATGCAGACCGAACGCGTGACCTTTCTTACTACGCCCGATCACAAGGCGGCGCTCGATGCCTTTGCCGCGAGCAATGGCCAGTCGGTCGGCCATGTCGTGCGCGAAGCCACCAGCCAGTATCTGGCGCAGGGCGACGGTGAAGATGAACGCGCGCTTGCGGTGCTAACACGCGAAGTTGATGCCGCCGTTCCCCGTATTCGAGCCGATCTGATCGACGCAATCGCGTCGATCGAGCAAGCGAACCGGGCAGTTGATGCGATTCTTTCCAGCATGGCGGGAAAGGCTTGAGCACGCTTGGCGATGCCCTGAAGGCGTTGCGTGGCGTCCTGCTTTTGCAGGATGAGGTTCGAGCGCTGAAAGAAGTGGCTCAAGCGCAAAGCGAACGGCTCGTGCGCTTGGCCGAAGCGCATAGCGAATTGCGCGACCGCGTTTCTCGCCTCGAAGGCATCATTGAAGGCGCGGCGATGGCAAGTCGCCAGCGGAGGATCGAAGAATGAAACTCGGCCGCCTCAACCATATCGGCGTTGCGACGCCCTCCATTGAGGCGTCGATCGCGCTTTACCGGGATGTTCTCGGCGCGACGAAAATCCACGATCCTTTCGATCTACCCGCGCAGGGCGTGAAGGTGTGCTTTGTCGATACGCCCAATACCCAGATCGAATTGATCGAGCCGCTGGGGGAGGCGTCCCCTATTCATGGCTTCCTGGTGAAGAACCCGGCAGGGGGGCAGCATCATGTCTGCTATGAAGTGCCTGACATTCATCAAGCCAAGGCGTGGTTCGAGGGGAAGGGCGCCAAGGTGCTCGGCGAGCCGCGAGTCGGCGCGCATGGGACGCTGATCTTTTTCGTCCACCCCAAGGATATGGGTGGCGTGCTGACCGAGATTATGGAAACGCCCAAGGGGCATTAAGCCCTCTCCCTCTAGGGAGAGGTGAAGGGGAAATGTCAGATGAGCTACGAAATGATCCGTACCGAGCGCGAAGGCGACGTGCTTGTCCTCACCCTCAACCGGCCCGAGCGGCTAAACGCGGCGCCGCCCGCGATGTTCGAGGAAATCGCGCATGCATTCGACCATCTGGATGGTGCGCGCGCGGTGTTGATCACGGGTGAAGGACGGGCGTTCTGTTCGGGTGCCGATCTCGCTGGGCGCGATACGGCGCAGGCGTCGCCGGCGGATCGCGCGAAGCAATCGCTGACCAACAGCTATAATCCGACGATGCTTAAGATCGCAAAGGCACCCGTGCCGATCGTCAGCGCGGTGAATGGCCCGGCGGCGGGCATTGGCTGCAGCCTGGCGCTCGCGGCCGATTTCTGCATCGCGGGCGAAAGCGGCTATTTTCTGCAAGCCTTCGTCAATATCGGGCTGGTGCCTGATGGCGGCGCGTCATGGATGCTCGCGCGGCTGGTGGGCAAGGCGCGCGCTACGGAAATGATGTTGCTGGGCGAACGCATTCATGGGCCAAAGGCGGCGGATTGGGGCCTGATCTACAAATGCGTGCCCGATGCCGTGCTGCGAGAAGAGGCGATGACGCTGGCGACGCGGCTGGCGGCGGGGCCCACGCTGGCGCTGGGGCTGATGCGGCAGGGCCTCGCGGCGGCGCTGGAGAGCGATTATGCGACCGCATTGGCGGGCGAGGCCGATCGCCAGTCGATCGCCGGGCAGTCGGCAGACGCGGTTGAGGGGGCGGTGAGTTTCCTGCAAAAGCGCAAAGCGGTGTTCACAGGGGCTTAGCACCCTAATGAACCGTTCGTTCCGAGCCCTTCGGCTGGCTGGCAAACCAGCCGCTCAAGACGGGCTTCGGCCATTTAGGCCGAAATCGAGGGACGTGCCGCAAGCGCTGCGCGGGGTGTCTCGACTTCGCTTGACACGAACGGCTAGGGGTATGGAATGAGCGAAGAATCGTCCACCGAACCAACCCTTGCCGACTGGCAAGCCCTCGCCACCAAGGAAGTAAAGGGTGCCGATCTCACCTGGCATACGCCAGAGGGGATCGCGGTGAAGCCGCTTTACACGGCGGCGGATGTCGCGGGGCTCGATCCCGGTCTGCCGGGCTTTGCGCCCTTCACGCGCGGCGTGCGCGCGTCAATGTATGCCGGGCGCGCCTGGACCATCCGGCAATATGCCGGGTTTTCCACCGCCGAGGAATCGAACGCTTTTTATCGCCGCAACCTCGCTGCCGGGCAAAAAGGTCTGTCGGTGGCGTTCGATCTGGCGACTCACCGCGGTTATGATTCGGACCACCCCCGCGTCACCGGCGATGTCGGCAAGGCCGGGGTCGCGATCGACACGATCGACGACATGAAGATCCTGTTCGACGGCATTCCGCTCGATAAGATGAGCGTCAGCATGACGATGAACGGCGCGGTGATCCCGATCCTCGCCTTTTTCATCGTGGCGGGCGAGGAGCAGGGCGTGCCACAGGCGTTGCTCGACGGCACGATCCAGAACGACATCCTGAAGGAGTTCATGGTCCGCAACACCTATATCTACCCGCCCGAACCCTCGATGCGGATCATTGCGGACATCATCGCCTACACATCGGCCAACATGCCGAAATTCAACAGCATTTCGATCAGCGGCTATCATATGCAGGAAGCCGGCGCCACGCAGGTGCAGGAGCTCGCCTTCACGATTGCTGACGGGCGCGAATATGCCAAGGCGGCAATGGCGGCGGGGCTCGATATCGATGCGTTCGCCGGGCGCTTAAGCTTCTTTTTCGCGATCGGCATGAACTTTTTCATGGAGGTCGCCAAGCTGCGCGCCGCGCGCACGCTCTGGCACCGGGTGATGACCGATCTTGGCGCGAAGGACGAGCGCTCCAAGATGCTGCGCACGCATTGCCAGACATCGGGCGTCTCGCTGACCGAGCAGGACCCGTATAACAACGTGATCCGCACCACTGTGGAGGCGATGGCGGCCGCGCTGGGCGGCACGCAATCGCTCCACACCAATGCCCTTGACGAGGCGATCGCGCTGCCGACAGATTTTTCGGCGCGCATTGCCCGCAACACCCAGATCGTGCTGCAGGAGGAAACCGGAATCACCAAGGTCGTCGATCCGCTGGGCGGCAGTTATTATGTCGAGGCGCTGACTGCTGAACTGGTCGATAAGGCCTGGGCGATTATCGAACGCGTTGATGGCGAAGGCGGCATGGCCAAGGCGGTGGCGGCGGGCTGGCCCAAGGCGATGATCGAGGAGGCAGCCGCCGCGCGCCAGGCGCGGGTCGATCGCGGCGAGGATGTGATCGTCGGCGTCAACAAATATGCGCTGGCCGAACAAGACGCGATCGACATCCTCGACGTCGACAATGTCGCGGTGCGCGCAGGCCAGATAGCGCGGATCGAACGGGTAAAGGCGGGGCGGGATGAGGATGCGTGCCGCACGGCGCTGGACTCGTTGAGGGCGGGGGCCAAGGGCAGCGAGAACCTTCTCGCGCTCGCCATCGCATGCGCCCGCGCGCGCGCAACGCTCGGCGAAATCTCCTCGGCGGTGGAGGACGCCTTCGGGCGCTATTCGACCAGCCCCACGCCGGTCAGCGGCATCTATGGTGGTGCCTATGGCGACGATGCGCGCTGGGCCAATCTGGTCGAAGGCGTCGATGCGACCGAGCGGCGGCTGGGCCGCAAGCCCCGCATGCTGGTGGCCAAGATGGGGCAGGACGGGCATGATCGCGGGGCCAATCTGGTGTCGAGCATGTTCGGCGATCTGGGGTTCGAGATTGTACCGGGCCCGCTGTTCCAGACCCCGCGCGAGGCAGCGGCCCTCGCGATCGAGCATGACGTCGACGTTGTCGGTGCTTCATCGCTGGCAGCGGGGCACAAGACATTGATCCCCGAACTGATCGGGCTGCTGCGCGATGCGGGTCGGAGCGACATCAAGGTGATCGTCGGCGGCGTCATCCCAGCGCAAGATTATGATTTCCTGCGCGAAGCAGGGGTGCAGGCGATTTTTGGTCCTGGCACCAACCTGGTGCAGGCGGCGGCGGAAGTGTTGCGCTTGTTGGGGCACAATATGGCGCCGGCGAAAGAGACTGTCGAATGATTGACCTGCCCGACGAGCAGATCAACGGCGCTGCGCGAAGCGACTGGATGCTGCTCGAATATGATTATTTCAAGCATCTCAGCACCATCGGTTTGGTGGTTTTGGGCGCGATGCTCACTTGGGTCCAGGGGGATAAGAAGGCAGCAACGACCCTTGTCATGGTCAGCCTGGCGCTTGTGTCGATGGGCACGACGCTTGGTTTCGGGGCGATGAACACCATCATTTCGCACCGCAAAACGGGCAAGCCGCTGCGGCGCTTCTTCAAATACGAACGTGGCATCGCCAGCGGCCTGTTTGCTGCCGGGCTGGGCATGTTCCTGAGTGAAATAGGAAAGGTCATCAATTGATGCGCACCGACTGGACCCGAGCCGAAATCGCCATGCTCTTCGACCTCCCCTTCGACGAGCTGATGTGGCAGGCCCAAACCGTCCACCGCGCGCATCACGCAGCAGGTGAGGTTCAGCTTTGCACGTTGCTGTCGATCAAGACCGGCGGTTGCCCGGAGGATTGCGGTTATTGCTCGCAGTCCACATCTGCCGACAGCGGGCTGAAGGCCGACAAGCTGATGGAGGTAGAGGCCGTGCTCGCCGCCGCTGCCGAGGCAAAGGCGAGCGGATCGCAGCGTTTCTGCATGGGGGCGGCGTGGCGCAACCCCAAGGACCGTGACATGGGCGCGGTGGTGCAGATGGTCGCGGGCGTGAAGGCGATGGGGCTGGAGACGTGCATGACGCTCGGCATGCTCGAGCCGCACCAGGCGCAGCAATTGGCCGCGGCGGGGCTCGATTATTACAACCATAATATCGATACCTCGCCGGAAAATTACGGCAATGTCATCACCACGCGCACCTATGCGGACCGGCTTGATACGCTGGAAAATGTGCGGCAGGCGGGGATCAACGTGTGCTGCGGCGGAATCGTCGGCATGGGGGAGACGCGCAGCGACCGGGTGGGTTTCGTCCACGCCCTCGCCACCTTGCCGAAGCATCCCGAAAGCGTGCCGGTGAATGCGCTGGTGCCGGTGAAGGGCACGGTGCTGGGCGACATGCTTGCCGATACACCGCTGGCCAAGATCGACGATATCGAATTTGTGCGGACGGTGGCGGTCGCGCGGATCACCATGCCGCTGAGCATGGTGCGATTGTCAGCAGGCCGCGGGAGCATGAGCGAGGCGACGCAGGCCCTCTGCTTCATGGCGGGCGCGAACTCGATCTTCACCGGCGACAAGCTGCTGACGACGGGCAATCGCGGCGACAGCGCCGACGGCGCGATGTTCGAGAAGCTGGGGTTGCGGCCGATGGTGGGTGAAGAGCCGATGCGGGTGGTGGCGGCGTGATCGTTGATGATTTTTGCCTGTTCAGCTATGGTAGAAGCCCGAGGTAGAAAGGTACCACAATGGGCGCGCAGATGAACATCAAGAGCGATGAAGCCTATGCGCTTGCGACCGAAATCGCGGGCCGCACGGGCGAGACACTGACGCAGGTGGTGCTGGAAGCGCTACGGGCGCGGCAGCGCGCGTTGACGAAGGACGAACGGTTCGAGCAGGCGATGGCAATTGCGCGTGACATGCGCGCACGGATGAGCCCGGAATTGCTTGCGCTCGACATCGATGACTTTCTCTACGA
>JAIERC010000492.1 GCA_019747165.1 Sphingomonas sp.
CGATGGCCGAACGAATCAGCGATGCTGAACATGCCGTGATGGAAGTATTGTGGGATTGTGCCCCGCTTTCGGCGCAGGACGTCGCCGAACGGATCGAACCGGGCCGCGATTGGAGCGTCAATACCGTCAAGACGTTGCTCGGTCGGTTGCTTGCCAAGAATGTGATCGGCCACCAGGAAGATGGCCGCCGCTATTTGTACCGGCCGTTGGTCGCGCGCGAAGATTATGTCGCGGGTGAATCGCGTCGGCTTATGGATCGGCTGTTCGGCGGCAAGCTGACGCCGCTGGTCGCGCATCTCGCCGAACGCGATCAACTGACCGACCAGGACATCGCTGAGATAGAGGCGCTGCTGAAGGGGCTCAAATCATGATCAGTTGGGGGGTGGAAACGCTGCTGGCGACAAGCCTGCTGATGCTTGCCATCTTGGTGCTGCGCAACCCGGTACGGCGGGCCTTTGGCCCGACGGTTGCTTATGCGCTTTGGGCATTGCCGGTGCTCCGCCTGATCCTGCCGCCGCTACCGGGCGACTGGCGGTTGAGCGGGCTGGTCTCCCCCGTTGTTGAAAAGGCGATGGGCCAAGAGGTGGCGTTTGGGATGCTCAATCCCGATCGATTGCCCGCTACCGTCGCCGACCATGCTATCGCCACCGTTGATCTGTCCCTAGCCGCGGAACCGATCCGGATGGTGGTGATGCCGCCCGTCGCCGCAGCAGGCGGGCCTAGCTGGCTATTGCTCGCGCTGATCCTGTGGGCGACCGGTGTGGCAATCTTTCTTGGCTATCATCTTGTCACCTATCGACGCTTTTGCCGCCGCCTGGAAAGTCAGACGCGGCGGCGCCATCGCATCGCAGGTGATCGGGTAGAGGTGATCGAAACCGACGCAACGGGTGGTCCGCTAGCGTTCGGGATCTGGCGCAAGGTGGTTGCGTTTCCAAGCGACTTTTCCGAGCGTTATGATGAGGATGAACGCACGCTCGCGCTGGCCCATGAACTGGCCCACCATGCGCGCGGCGATCTGGTTGCGAACTGGGTGGCGCTTGGTGTGCTTGCCCTGCACTGGTTCAACCCGCTTGCCTGGCGTGCCTTTCGTGCTTTCCGGGCGGATCAGGAAATGGCGTGCGATGCGCGAGTTCTTGCCGGGCGCAGCGCTGCCTTCACCCATGCGTATGGCCGCGCAATCGTCAAATCGGCACATGGGGGCGCGGTTTCCGCAGCCTGTCATTTGCACACAATCAATGAGTTGAAAGGGAGATTGAGGATGCTTTCCACAACACGAAAATCGCGGGCGCGTGTCTTTGGCGGTGCCATGGCAATCACCGCAACGATTATCATTGGCCTGGGGTTGACGGCGTCGGGGACGCAGGCTGCGCAAGGCCTGCGGGCCAAGGTGAATCAGACCATCGGCGTCGATTTGGATGATCTCGATCGGTTGGCGGTACAAAGCGTGGTGGCTGCATTGCCAGTAACCCCAGCCGCCCCGGCGGTAGCGAGCAGTGCAAATCCAGCCCCGGCTTCGCCCACAGCAGTGGTTGATGGTCTGCGACCACAGGCTGTGCCAGTGCCGCCTTCGGCTGTTGCGCCGCAAGCGCCAACGCCACCGGCACCACCAGCCCCGCCCGTAGACGGCAAGACGACGGTGGATCGTCAGGAATGGACCGACGCAGACGGCAAAACACGTGTAGTCATAATTAAGGAGCGCGGCCCAAAAGTCGGCAAAGCGGAAGTGTTTACGGCACCCTTCTTAAGATCTAGCGGCCGAAGCGGCTCGATCGACCGGAATGTCGTGATCGTCCGGGGTGACGACGGCAAAATGACCAAAGGCTTCAAAGTGAAGGTGCGCGGTGCTGATGGCCGTGTCCAGACCGCAGACCTGCTTGGCTTGGATATCGATATGCCCGAAATCGCCGATCTGAACTGCGGCAAGGACCAAGGCGATGACAAGCAGATGGTGCTGCATGACGAAAAGAACGGCAAAAAGCGCATCGTGATTTGCCGTAATCGCATCGAGAAAGTGGCGGCAGCGGGTGCCGCTGCGGCGGCGAGAAGCGCAGAAATCGAACGCGACGCCTATCGATCGGCGCTTGCCGGACTGCGCAGCGCGCGCGCCGGCATGGCCGCCAAAGGATCAGCCGGAACCGCAGGTTTGCAGGCGATCGACCAGGCCATTGCCGAAGTCGAGGCTGATCTCGCCAAGGTCAACTGATCCGCACCAATGATGTCAGTAGTACCGGCATCATGCGGAGTCCCGGCAGGCGCGCCCCTGTGTCTGCCGGGACACTCGATTTCAGGTCGGGGACCACCGACCAACTCTGCGCTCGCCCCTTGTCTTTGCCGCGCCAAACCGCCATTTGCAGGGCTATGGAGGCGATACCGACTGGCGATTGCATCGCGCTCGAGCCGCTCGTGGCACGCGTGCTGGCGCCCAATCCCTCTGCCTTCACCTTTACCGGCACGCAAACCCATCTGGTCGGTACCAGCGATCTGGCGGTGATCGATCCCGGCCCCGATGATCCCGCGCATATCGACGCGATAGTCCGCGCGATTGCGGGCCGGCCGGTGCGGGCGATCGTCATCACCCACACCCATAACGACCACAGCCCAGGCAGCCGCCCGCTAAAGGCAGCGACCGGTGCGCCGATTATGGGCTGTGCGCCGCTGGCGCTCGATACGCTCGGGCCCCGCGCCGATGCCGCGTTCGACCGCGATTATGCGCCGGATCGGGTAATGGCCGAGGGTGATCGCATCACGGGAAATGGCTGGACGCTGATCGCTGTCGAGACGCCCGGCCACACGTCCAACCATCTCTGCTTTGCGCTGCCTGAGGCGGGCGCATTGTTTACCGGCGATCATGTGATGGGATGGTCGACCACCGTCGTTTCGCCGCCCGATGGCGACATGGCGGCCTATATGGCGAGTTTGCAAAAGCTCCAGACGCGCGATGATCGCCGTTATTACCCCGCGCATGGCGAACCGATCGACAATCCAGCCCAAAAGGTGCGGGGCTTCCTGGGCCATCGTCGCCAGCGTGAAGCGCAGATCCTGCGGCTCTTGCAGGAGGGGGTGGGCACGATCCCCGAACTGGTCGAACGCATGTATGTTGGCATCGACCGGCGACTGTTCGGCGCGGCGGGCGGATCGGTGTCGGCGCATCTCATCGACCTGGCCGCGCGCGGGCTGATTGTTGAGGATGGCGCGCAATGGCGGATGATCTGAAACCCGCCGGGTCGCGCTGGCTGATCAATCTGTTGATCATTATCGGGGTCGGGTTGCTCGGCTTCCTGGCTTATGATCGATTTCGCGAGCGTTATACCCCGAGCGTAGACGATGGCGGCAACGCGGTGACGCAACTCGTGTCGGCACGGCTATCGGGGGCGAGCAGCTTGAAGGTCGCCTCGCTGACCGGCATCATTCAGAGCCGCGCAACCGATGTGCGCGGCTTTGGCTGGCTCCGGTCGGATCAGGTGATCAAAATGCCCTATTCGGTCGATTATTTCGTCGATGTCTCTGGCATCGGCCCCGATCAGGTCGAATGGAATGCGAAGACGGAAACGCTGATCGTCAACGCCCCCGATGTTACCGTCGCGGCGCCAAATATCGACGAAGCGCACCGGACGATGGTGGAGACCACCGGCGTGATCGTAACGCGCGAAGCGAGCGAGGCGCTGAGCCAGCAGGCATCGCAAAACGCGACTAACAAGGCGCAGAGGGAGGCAGGTTCCCCGGCGCGGATCGCTCAGGCGCGCGAACAGGCGCGGGCGGCCTTGTCCAATCTCCTTGCCGCGCCGCTCAGCACGCTGGGCCACGCCAATGCTCGGGTGATCGTCACCTTCCCCCCCGAACGCCGCCGCGTGAATGGCGAGCAATGGGATGTTTCGCGTTCGGTTGGGGAGGTGGTTGGGGGCAGGCAGTAAGGTAGGTGGACGATTGGCAGTAGCGGCGATTTACTTGGCTCTGACGACGTTCCCGTTATCGGCCCAACTCAGGCGCATTGGTCACCCCGTCGCGCGCTGCTGCTTTCAATATCGCTAGGCCATTCGGGCCTATTGCCACCTTTCACCGGCGACCGGCGCCGCCTTGCCCATCGGCGACCCATCCGGCAGCCTTGAGGTGGATGACCGCAGAACGCGCGACCGGCGCGACCAGGCCATTCGACAGCAACAGGCGCATTGAGCGGGCGTTCCCCTCGACGCCAGCAACCGCATGACTGGCAACCCACCATGACCGATGCGTCCGCAAGCCTTCCACCCCGACGCAGTTGATTGCACGGCTCATCGGCATCAGAATCAATTCGGATCCGGTTGGCCGATGCACGCGGACATAATGGTCCTCCATTTGCAGCGCCAGTACGTTGCCATCCAGCGCAACATCATTCGGCGCGGACGTCGCTGGTGGCGCAACATTGTTGTGTTGTGGGAAAGCGCGGCGAGAGCGGACGAAATCGATCGCCGCAATCGCGACCAGCCCGAGCGTTGCAGTCTGGGCGAACCACAGTAGCAAGGGAAGGTGAAGCTGAGCCAGTCCAGGCCAAAGCCAGAAAGCGCCCGTCCGTGTCGCCAGTGCGTGCGGAACGCTGGTGAGTAGCGTGCCGCCGATCAAGGCCGGCCACCATCTGGAAGAGCCCGGAGAGATCGAAGAGATGATGATCTTGTACATCAAACCATATAGCGCCAAGCCCAGCAGCATGGCGCTGATCCAATACACGGCAAGCTGGACCGGACCGCCGTTCATGTAACTGCCGAATGGCCCCAAAACCGCCATTAGAACACCAGCAGCGACAGCAGTGCCGATCCACCGCAGTAGGGCCCTTGTCTTGAAGCCGACAACAGGGATGAGGATGGCGGAGCGGGACATGCTGTGTTCTAGCCCGGCCATCACGGCGGGAGAAGCCCGTTCGCCCAACCGCGAACCCATTTGCCCAATCGCGAAAACCAATCTTTCGGGCAGGGGATAGATTCAACAATCAGGCATCGCATTCAAAAAGGAGTCGATCATGTTGTTGCGTCTTGTCCTCGCCGCTCTTTGCCTCGCGCCAATTGTTCAAATGGCTCAAGCTCAGCCTGCTCAGGCCCAGCCGGTCCAGGTAGGATTCGAGCGCCAAACCACGCCCGATGGCACCGAGCTTGGCATCTGGTACCCCGCCTCGGGACCACCCACTCACCAACAACTCGGACTTTATGCGCACGATGTTGTGGTTGGCGCGCACGTGCCGACCGGCCGACATCCCCTGATCGTCGTTTCACATGGAACCGGCGGCGATTTCGCCGGCCATGTCGATACCGCCGTCGCGCTGGCCCGTGCCGGCTTCATCGTCGCGGCCCTAACCCACCCCGGCGACAACTGGCGCGACAATAGCCGTGCGACGCGGATTGAGGAACGCCCGGCGGCTCTCTCCGCCACGATCACTTACATGGTGCAGGCATGGCCCGACCGGGCGGCAATCGACGCGGATCGTATTGGCGCGTTCGGTTTTTCGGCCGGAGGGTTCACGGTTCTGACTGCAGCGGGAGGACGCCCCGATTTGGCCCGCCTACAGGACCATTGCGCGCAGCATCCGAAATTCTTCGACTGTTCATTGATCAAGGCCCAGAAACGGACGACAGCCCCTGCTTGGTCCAACCTGCGGGATGCACGGATCAAGGCCATTGTGGTTGCCGCGCCTGCGCTGGGTTTCACATTCGATCGCGCCGGTCTTGCTGATGTCCGTGTGCCGGTTCAGCTATGGCGCGCCGATAATGACCAAGTCCTGCCGGCGCCATTTTATGCAGATGCGGTTCGCGCGGCGTTGCCCGGCGTGCCGGAGTTTCACAGCATTCCAAATGCTGGCCATTTCGACTTTCTGGCTCCCTGCGCCAACCCAGCTATCGTGCCACAGCTTTGCCAAAGCGCACCGGGGTTTGATCGGGCAGCGTTCCACGCGAGCTTCGACGTTGCGGTTGTGGCGTTCTTCTCGGCCAAATTGGCTACGCAGCGACCGCATTGAGCCCCATTTTCCAGCCTGCGCTTAGCTGATATGGCCTTGGCCAGGGAAAATGGGGGAAATGGCGATGGCGACTCTGGCAATGCCGCAAGAGCAGCAGCGCGGTGACGACAGGTTTTTTCTAACAATGGCGTTCGTGATGGCGGGGCTGCTGATCGCGGGGTTCGGGCTGACGCTAGCCGTCGGGCGATCGACCTTCAACCGGCCCCCCATCGTTCATGCCCATGCGATCGTTTTCATGGGCTGGATGGTCATTTACGTCCTGCAGAACTGGTTCGCGACAAAGGGGCCGATTGCGCTGCACCGGCGGCTTGGCTGGTTGGCCATGGGGTGGCTGGCGCTGATGGTTTATCTGGGCACCGCTGTGACGGTGATGAATGTCCGCGACGGGACGGTGCCCTTCGTCTTTCAGCCGCTGCATTTTCTGGTGTTTGATCCGATGTCGCTGATCGGCTGCATTGCGCTCATCGGCGCCGGGGTCAGCCTGCGCGCGCATACCGGCTGGCATCGGCGCCTGAATTATTGCGGGATGGCACTGTTGGTCGTGCCGGGTGTCGGCCGATTGCTGCCCATGCCGTTGCTGATCCCCAATGCCTATCAAACAGCTTTTGCGGTCATTCTGGCGCTGCCGGTGATTGGGATGATTGCTGATTGGCGGCGTGACGGACGCATTCATCCGGCCTGGTTTTGGGGTTTTGCCGTGATGGTGGCGACCGAGGTGGTAACGGAAGTCATTGCTTTCGGGCCTGTCGGGTTAACGCTGTACCAGGCCGTAACGGCGGGCTCGCCGGGGGCGGCAATTGCGCCGCTGGCGTTTCCGCCGTCGCCACTGGGTTGATCCGGCGCGCTGGCGGGGCCATGTGGGCGGCGGACGACGCGGAGAGTTGAGAAATGGACGCACGGAACGGTATTGGCGGCAACCCGACAGGGGCCGATCTGCGCGATGAAATCGATCGGCTGCGCCAGGAGCGCAACGCCGTCATCCTCGCGCATTATTACCAGCGCCCGGAAATTCAGGATATTGCCGATTTTGTCGGCGACAGCCTGGATCTTTCCCGCAAGGCAGCCGCCACCGATGCCGATGTGATCGCCTTTTGCGGCGTGAAGTTCATGGCAGACACCGCCAAGATACTATCCCCCGATAAGATCGTTGTGCTGCCCGATCTGCGGGCTGGGTGCAGCCTGGAAGATAGCTGTCCGCCCGACAAGTTCGCGGCCTTCCGCGCCGCGCACCCGGACCATATCGCGCTGACCTATATTAACTGCTCCACCGAGGTGAAGGCGCTGAGCGACGTGATCGTCACGTCATCATCGGCTGAAAAAATCCTCAGCCAGATTCCGCTCGATCAGAAAATCATCTTTGGCCCCGACAAGCATCTCGGCGGCTATCTCGCGCGCAAGACCGGGCGCGACATGCTGCTGTGGCCGGGCGTGTGCATTGTCCATGAGGCGTTCAGCGAAACCGAGTTGCTGAAGCTCAAGGCGCAACATCCGGGCGCGCCCGTCGTCGCGCACCCGGAATGCCCGCCTTATATCCTCGATCATGCCGATTATGTCGGATCGACCCGGGGCATTCTCGATTATGCGCTGGCGATGGAAGGCGACACGCTGATCGTCGCGACCGAGCCGCACATCATCCACCAGATGAGCAAGGCTTTGCCGCACAAAAACTTCATCGGCGCACCCGGCGCGGACGGCAACTGCAACTGCAATATCTGCCCCTATATGGCGATGAACACGATGGAAAAGCTCTACATCGCGCTGCGCGATCTCGAACCGCGCATTGAGATTGAGGAAGGGCTGCGGCTGCGCGCCAAAAAGTCGCTCGATGCGATGCTGGCGATGGCGGGCGGTACGGTCGGGCAGGGGGATTTGGGCTTCGTGACGTTTAACGCGGACCAGACCTGAATTATATTCGCGGGGGTTGGCCGCGCCTGATTGATAGTCGGTATCGCCGGGCGTAAGGCGCCCGTGGGGGCGCTCTCGAGCGCGGGACTTTCGACTATATGGCCAATCCGGTTTTCTTCGATCCTACGGGTAACCGTAGACGATGGACGGGGCGTGGTTTTTACACTGCGGTGTTCATCGTCCTACTGACCGCCGCCGTCTTTGCCTTCACGCTGATCGACGTGCCGAGCAAAGGCGATTTGCCGTTGGCATTCGAACGGCCCCAGCCCGCGCCGCTAAAGGCGCAGATTTCGCACCTGCGCCACCGTATTCGCCGCAATGCCCAGGTGATCGCAGGCTGGCTGCCGCATCAAAGCGGTGCCAAACCGTTGATAGCCAACACGATGGCCTTTTACGTGCCCTGGGATCCCAGTAGCGCGCAATCGCTGGTCAAGCATATCGGCGTGATCGACACATTGGTGCCATCAGTGCTCGAGGTGAATGGGCCAGGCCACCAACTCAGCGAGATCAGGGACGGTCGTCTTGCCCGCATTCTGGCGGCCGCACCGCATCGACCAGCGATCATGCCGATGGTCCAAAACGCCAATGACGGGGTCTGGGACAGCAAAGGGGCCGTGCGCCTGTTGCAAAATCCACAGGCGCGACACGGTCTAGTCAAGGCGTTGGCGGCAATCGTCGCGCGCGATCATGACGCCGGCATTGTGTTCGATTTCGAAACGCTGCCGGCATCGGCACTGCCCGCCTATCGGCAGTTGCTGCAAGAAGCGAACACAGCGCTAAACCCGCTGGGGGCGGTGGTCGATGTGACCGTACCAGCGGGCGATAGCGATTGGTCGCCGCGCGCTTTTGCTGCGGTTAGCGATCATATCATGCTGATGAATTACGACTTTCATTGGCAGGGCGGCGAAAGCGGACCGATCGCGCCGCAACCTTGGTTTGTCGACCAGTTGCGTAGCACGATCAAGACGGTTGGGCGCGACAAAGTGATCCTGGCGGTCGGCAGCTATGCCTATGATTGGCACGACAACATCGCCGATTCGATGACGATTGAGGAGGCATGGCTTGCGGCGCATGACAGCGGCAGCCCGATCGTGTTCGATCCCGCCAGCGGCAATGCCGGGTTTGGCTATCGCGACAAGGGGGTGACGCACGCGGTGTGGATGCTTGACGCCGCATCGGTTTGGAACCAGCTCCGCGCGGCACGGACATTGCGCGTCGGCAATGTTGCGCTGTGGCGGCTGGGGAGCGAGGACCCCGGCGTTTGGCCCGCACTGGCAGGCTTCCGCAGCAATCGCCTGCCCGATCTGCGTCGGCTCGATCAGGAAACCAACGCCGATGTCGAGGGGACCGGCGAAATCCTGCGGGTGACGGCGATGCCGCAAAGCGGATCGCGCACCATCGCCTTTGATAAGCAGGCGCTGATCCGGTCGGAACGCTATGATGTCCTGCCAACGCCCTATGTCGTCAAACGAACGGGTGCGCGCGCAAAGATGGTTGCGCTCACCTTTGACGATGGACCCGATCCCGACTGGACCCCAAAAATTCTCGACGTGCTGGAAAAAGCCCATGTTCCCGCCACTTTTTTCGTGATTGGCGAAAATGCGCTCGCCAATCCAGGGCTGCTCAACCGAATCGTGGCGGGGGGCAGCGAGCTGGGCAATCACACCTACACCCATCCCAATCTGGCGCTGGCGTCGGTGCAGGGCACCAAGCTGGAGCTTAACGCCACCCAGCGGCTGATCGAGGCCTATACCGGGCGATCGACGCGGCTGTTCCGCGCGCCCTATTTCGGTGATGCCGAACCCACTACGGCCGACGAATTGCTCCCCGCGCTGGTCGCGCAGGAGCAGGGCTATACTGTGGTCGGGCTACATGCCGATCCGGGCGACTGGAAGCGACCGGGGGTCGACGAGATAGTCAATCGCACGGTCGATTCGGTGACCAGCGGGTCGGCTGAGTTATCGAAAAACATTGTGCTGCTGCATGATGGCGGTGGCAATCGCGCAGAAACGGTGGCTGCCCTGCCGCGGATTATCGCCGATCTCCAGGCCCGCGGCTATCGCTTTGTCCCAGTGTCGACTTTGGCAGGCTTATCAGCAAAGGCCGTTATGCCGCCCGTTGTGGGGTCGGACTTGGCCGCGGTCCGCGCCGATGTCGGCATTTTCCTGCTGCTCGCCGCGATCGGCTGGGCGTTCAAATGGATGTTTTTCCTGGCAATCGCTCTCGGGATTGCCCGGGCGGTTGTGATCGCTGGCCTCGCGCTCAGCGGTCGACCGGCGCGCCCCATGGACCCTGAGCATCAACCGCCCGTGTCGGTCATCATTCCGGCCTTCAACGAAGCGCGGGTGATCGAGCAATCCGTGCGTCGGGTGCTCGCCAGCGATTACCATGGGCTGCAGGTGATCGTCGTCGATGACGGATCGACCGATGGGACCAGCGACATCGTCCGCGCCGCGTTTGGCGACGATGCGCGGGTGACCCTGCTGACGCTCGTCAATGGCGGTAAGGCAGCGGCGCTCAACCGTGCGCTGAAGCTGGCTAATGCCGAAGTCGTGATCGCGCTCGACGCCGATACCCAGTTTGAGCCCACCACGATCGCGCGCCTGGCGCGCTGGTTCGCCGATCCGGCGATTGGCGCGGTCGCCGGCAATGCCAAAGTCGGTAACCGGGTGAACCTCGTCACGCGCTGGCAGGGCGTCGAGTATATTACGGCGCAGAATTTGGAGCGGCGCGCACTGGCGCGGTTCGATGCGATCACCGTGGTGCCCGGTGCGGTGGGAGCGTGGCGGCGCGCTGCACTCGACGCGGTGGGTGGCTATCCGGAGGATACGCTGGCCGAGGATCAGGACCTGACCATCGCCATCCAGCGCGCCGGGTGGCGGGTCGATTATGATGCCGATGCGATTGCGTGGACAGAAGCACCGCAAAGCTTCCGCGCACTTGCCAAGCAACGCTATCGCTGGGCGTTTGGCACGCTGCAATGCTTGTGGAAGCACGGCGCTATCCTGCGCAGTGGCCGCCCGCGCGGGCTGGCCCTGGTCGGGCTGCCGCAGGCGTGGCTGTTCCAGATCGCTTTCGCGGCGATCTCCCCGTTCATCGACTTGGCACTGGTGGTGTCAGTGGTCGCGACAACCATCCGGGTGCAGCAGCATGGCTGGGCGCAGACCCAGACCGATGTGCTGACGATGGCGGTCTATTGGATCGGCTTCACCGCGATCGACGTGGCATGTGGTTGGGTTGCGTATCGGCTCGACGGGCGCGAGCGGCGCTATCCGGCGCTGCTCCTAGTCGCGCAGCGGTTTATCTATCGGCAAATCATGTACTGGGTGGTGCTCCGCGCGATCAGTGCGGCACTGGGCGGCTGGTGGGTCGGCTGGGGAAAGCTTGAACGCACCGGGTCGGTGGATTCACAAGGGGCGGGGCTTACGGCTTGAGGGGATTGATTCGCGCCGGAACGCTTCGGTCGCTGAGAAGAAGAAAGAGTTGTTCGCGCAGAGACGCGAAGACGCAGAGAGGGGGATATCGGGTATCGGCCGCCATCCGGCGACGCAGTCTGTTCATTCCCGACGATTGAAAGCGCTTCGCGCATCCGGTTCGCAACTTCTCGGCGTCCCTGCGCGAACCACTAACTTTCCCAGCGTCCCCTCAATCAAACGCTGCATGCTGCGCCTCGCCCTTCGGCGGTCGGCCTGGCCGCTTGAGCAGCAGCACCAGCGGCAGCGCGAAGGCGGTGAGAAACATCATCAGCCGGAAATCGTCGAGATAGGCGATCATCGCCGCCTGGCGGTTTACCTCAGCATTGAGGATCGCCATCGCCGATTGGCCCGCCGTGCCGAGGATCGAGCTCTGGCTAGGGTCAATCGAGCTGAAGCTATACGCTGTTACATGCCCGCCAAGCTCCTGGTGCGATCCCTGGATATTGTAGCCCAGCAACGCCGTCACCATCGAGATGCCGACCGACGCGCCAATGTTGCGGAACAGGTTCATCAGGCTCGATGCCTCGGTGCGATATTGCGGCGCCAGCGTCGCAAAGGCGGTGATGTTGAGCGGGATGAAGATCAGGCCAAGCCCGATGCCCTGGATGAAGCCCGTGATGATGAACGGGCTCTGGCCCATCACCAACGTCCACTGCGTCATGTCCCATAGCGACCAGGCGGCAATGGCAAGGCCTGTGCTGATCAGAATGCGCGTGTCATAGCCGCGCTGCACCAATTGTCCGGCGACTCCCATGCTGATAACAATGCCAATGCCCCGCGGCATCAGCAGCAACCCGGTATCGAGCACGGGATAGCGGAACAGCGATTGCAGCATCGGTGGTAGCAGCGCCATCGTCGCCATCATGATAACGCCGACGACGATCATGAAGCCAAGGCCGGTCATCAGATTGCGATTGCGCAGCATGTCCCTGTCGAACATCGGTTGATCGGCAGTGGCGATGTGGATCCCGAACATGATGGCCGCGCCCAGCGAAACCAGCCCTTCAATCGTTACCTCCCATGATTGGAACCAGTCGTTGGACTGGCCACGATCGCACATCACCTGAAACGCGGCGATGGCGATGGCGAGCAATGAAAAGCCAAACAGATCGAACTTTCGCGCGTTGAGTGGCCGGGTCGGCAGCAGCGCCCACAGGATCGCGAAACAGGCGATGCCGACAGGCACATTGACATAGAACACCCAGCGCCAGTCGAAATTATCGGTCAGATAGCCGCCAATCACTGGCCCTAGTACCGGCCCGACCATGATCCCCATGCCCCACACCGCCATCGCGCCAGCCTGTCGGGAGGGCTTGTTGATGTCCATCATCACCGTCTGGCTGAGCGGGTTCATAAAGGCAGCGGCAATGCCCTGCAGCACACGGAACCCCACCATTTGCGGCAAGTTCTGCGCGAGCCCGCAAAGCATCGATGCCGCCACGAATCCGACGACCGCGGCGAGGAACAGGTTGCGCGAGCCGATCCGGTCGGAGAGCCAGCCCGTGATCGGGATGGCGACGGCTGACGCAACGATATAGCTCGTCAGCACCCAGGTCACAGTATCCGCCGTCGCGCCGAGCGATGCCTGCATGTGCGGCAACGCCACATTCGCGATCGTGGAATCGAGGATCTGCATGACGGTCGCTGCCATCACGCCGATCGTCAGCAGCGGCCGGTTGCTGGTTTCAAGCGCGGGAACGTCGAGTGGCATGGCCGGGGCCGCGGCGCCGGGCCGCGCGCCGCGCGCCGGACTAACGCTTGCCATGGTTGCGGACGTCGACCGTCACCTTGGCGCTAAGCCCCGCGATCAACTGACGGGGGCTGGCCTCGTCAATGGCGATCCGCACCGGCACACGCTGCGTGACCTTCACCCAGTTTCCCGTCGCATTCTGCGCGGGCAGCACCGAAAATTCAGAACCGGTGCCCGCACCGATCGACTGAACATGGCCCTTCAACGTCAGGCTACCATAGGCATCGAAGCTGACGGTCGCCGGCTGGCCGACGCGCATCTTGTCAAGATCGGTTTCCTTGAAGTTCGCCTCAATCCAGGCGCGCTGGCTGGCGACAATGCTGACGGCAGGCAGGCCAGAGATCATCATCTGGCCGATCTGCAGCCGATCCGCCTGACTGATCGTACCGCTGGTTGGGGCGAAAACGGCCGTTCGAGTCAAATCGAGCTGTGCCTTTTCGCGCTGCACTTGCGCGGCGGCGATGGCCGGGCTTTGGCCGGGGACAGCGGCACCAGTCGCCAATTTGGCGCGGGCTTCGTCAGCGCTGGCGCTGGCATTGGCAAGCGCCGCCCGTGCCTGTTCCAGTCCGTGTTCGGCCTGTTCCAGCCGGGCGCGGGTGGTGAAGCCCTGCTTCATCAGCGCGGTCTGGCGATCGAAATCCTGCTGCGCGGCGGTGATCCGGTCCTGCGCAGCGGTGATGTCAGCCGATGTACCGCGATAGCTGGATTGCAGCGTGGCGACAGTGACCTGGGCGGCGGCAATCGCTGCATTGGCCTGCTCCACCGCAATCCGATAAGGCGCGGGATCAATGCGGAACAGCAGATCGCCAGCCTTGACGCGCTGATTTTCCTTGACCGCAACCTCGACAATCCGTCCAGCGACATCGGCAGAGACGGCGACTTTGTCTTGTTGGACATAGGCATTGTCGGTCGAAACGAATTGGCCCGATGTCAGCCAGATATAGCCAGCAATCGCGGCGATGATGAGTGGCACTGCGATCAAGGCCGCCGTCCGGCGCCATTTACGTAGAGCCACCACGGGCGTCGTCGTCCGAGCTGCGAGATTCTGGGCGGGATCGGCTTCAGCCATGATGTGCCTCTTGCGTGTCGTCTGTTTCGGCCAGATTGGCGCGAATGTCGTTGAGGGTGGCGTTGAACGCTGCTTGGCGCGTTGGATCGATGCCAGCGAGCGCGGAATCGAACATCGCATCGGCGATGGTCCGCAACTGATCGATCAACGGGCGAGCGGAGTCGGTGAGATAGATTTGCCAGGCCCGGCGATCATGCGGGTCGCGGCGACGTTCAACATGGCCGGCCTCCTCAAGCCGATCAACCATCCGGCATAAGGTGATTGGTTCGACTTCCAGCAATTCGGCGAGCTTGCCCTGGTTGATGCCCTCATTGCGGTTGAGCGTGGTGAGCGTACGCCATTGGGCGCGCGTGATTCCAATCGCGCGGGCACGCTCGTCGAATCGCCTACGCATCAGGCGCGATACATCGCTGATCAGAAACCCGACATTATCCGTCATGCGACACATATAGTAAGTACGCTTATTAATCGCAATACATACTAATGTCGGTAGGCGTGCCGTTGCGGTGCCCGTGCCGCATATTTTTGCGGAACCGAACCATATCCCGCACGTTGACGGGGGCGATTGCCCCAGATGTGCCGGGGCCTGATTGCCGATAGGGGCTAACAATCATTCTCACCGAACCAACCGTGAAATTGCCCTTTTTGGACGGTGATCAAGCTGTAACCTCGTTGATTCGGGATTTTGATTGGGGCCGCACGCCGCTCGGCCCGATTGGCCAATGGTCTTCACCGCTGCGGACCATTGTCGGGATGCTGTGCCGGGCGCCGAATCCCCTGGTGCTGCTTTGGGGGGCAGACGGCATCATGATCTATAACGACGCCTATGCCGTCATCGCTGGCAAGCGTCATCCGGCAATGCTGGGCAGCAAGGTGCGCGAAGCATGGCCGGAAGCTGCCGATTTTAACGATGATATTATGACCCAGGGATTGGCAGGGCGATCGCTTTCCTATCGCGATCTCGCCATGGATATTGCGCGTAATGGCGAGCGCGAAGAGGCCTGGTTTAACCTCGACTATGCGCCGGTATGGGGCAACGACAATTGCCCCGCGGGCGTGATCGCTTTCGTCGCCGAAACGACGAGCCGGATCCAGGGTAATGCCGCGCTGCGCGAGACCGAAAATGCGCTGCGGATTGCGAATGATACGCTGGAGGCGCAGGTCCGCGCGCGCACTGCTGAGTTGCAGGCCAAAGAAGCGCGGTTACGGGCCGTGTTCGAAACCAGTTTTGGTTTCCAGGGGTTGCTTGATCTCGACGGTCGACTGCTCGATGCCAACGCGACCTCACTTACGGCAATCGCTTCTGCGTTGAAGGATGTTGCGGGTCGCTTCTTTTGGGCGACACCCTGGTTTGCCGACACGCCGGGAATGGACGCAACGATCCGTGAAGCGGTGGCGCTGGTGGCGCGCGGTGACGTGGTGCGGCAGGAGTTGTTCATCAATCTGCCCATTGGCGGCTGGCGCTGGTTTGATTTTGTCCTTCGACCAATTTTTTCGACGCAAGGTGACTTCATCGCGATCGTTCCCGAAGCGATCGAGACATCCGAGCGCCGCGTTGCCGAAGAAGCGCTGCGGCAATCGCAAAAGCTGGAGGCGATGGGGCAGCTTACCGGTGGTGTCGCCCATGATTTCAACAATTTGCTGACTCCGATCATCGGCACGCTGGACCTGCTCAGCCGCCGCGAAATCGGCGGGGAGCGCGAACAACGGCTGATTGGCGGCGGGCTACAATCGGCTGAGCGCGCCAAGATGCTCGTGCAGCGCTTGCTCGCCTTTGCCAGGCGCCAGCCGCTTCAGCCGCAGCCCGTTGACGTGGCCGCACTAATCGCTTCGATGCGCGATCTGATTGCCAGCACATCGGGGCCGCGCATCCGCATCGACATGGATATTGCAGCCCGGCTGCCGGCGGCCAACGCAGAGGTCAATCAGCTGGAAATGGCCTTGCTCAACCTCGCCGTAAACGCACGCGATGCAATGCCGGAGGGGGGTACGTTGACCATCGCCGCGGCAACGGCAGATGTCATCGAGCGCGCGATTCCCGGCCTGGCGGCGGGTCGCTATGTAAAAATTACCATCAGCGATACCGGGATCGGCATGGACGAGCATACCCGGCTGCATGCAATCGAACCGTTTTTCAGCACAAAGGGCATTGGCAAGGGCACCGGGTTAGGCCTTTCGATGGTGCATGGGCTTGCCTCTCAGCTTGGGGGCGCGCTCAACATTTCAAGCAAGCTTGGGCTTGGGACGAGCATCGAGCTGCTGTTACCGGCCACGGCAGCGTCGGTGGTGCCCATCGATCAACCGACCGATCCTGCTGACATGGCCATTGGGGCGGGCACCGTTTTGCTTGTCGATGATGAAGAGCCTGTGCGTCAGACGACCGCTGAGATGCTGATCGAACTTGGCTATCAGGTGATCGAAGCCCATTCTGGCGAGGCAGCAATTGAGCTGATCGACCAGCATGCCATCGACATGATCGTCACTGATCATTTGATGGGCGGCATGACCGGGACGGCATTGATCGAGCATGTTCGCCAAACCGCACCGGACCTGCCGATGCTGGTGATTTCCGGCTATGCGGATGCCGCGGGAATCGCTGCCGATGTGCCGCGGCTGACCAAGCCATTTCGCAGCGCTGAACTCGCCGCCATGCTGGCGATGATCCAGCAGCGCTGACCGACTTTGTCCGTGACGGCAATGCGGCAGCGGTGCGATTTTCGGACGAAGCTTCACCCTACCGCATAACGACCAGTGGACTCGCCCGCAGTCTTGTCCTAATGACCATCGCCGTGCCGTCGATTCATGCCCTTGCCAATCCCGCGCGCTTCCTGAAGCTGGCGCGACCCCTCACCCCGGCGTTGTTCTGGGCAGGGGTGTTGTTGATTGCCTTTGGCAGCTGGGGCGGCCTGACACAGACCCCGCCCGATTACCTGCAGGGCGAAACCGTGCGCATCCTGTACATCCATGTGCCGACCGCTTGGCTGGGCATGGCCGGGTGGAGCGGCATTGCCGTGTCGAGCCTGACTTATCTGATCTGGCGGCATCCGCTGGCCATGCTCGCTGCGCGCGCCATGGCGCTGCCCGGCGCGTTGTTTGCAGGCCTTTGCCTCGCGACCGGATCGATCTGGGGCCGACCGACCTGGGGGACCTGGTGGGAATGGGATGGGCGGCTGACATCAATGCTGCTGCTGTTTTTCGTCTATTTGGGCTTTATGGGGCTTGCGCGGGCCGATGCCGATCGGGGCGGCGATGGCCGCATCCCAGCGCTCTACGGGGTTGCCGGTTCGGTGTTGCTGCCGATCATTCACTATTCAGTGGTGTGGTGGAATACGCTGCATCAGGGCCAGAGCATCGGCATCAACAAGCAGACGATCGATGGATCGCTAATCTGGCCGCTCTGGTACACGCTGGGAGGCTTTACCTTGTTCTTCGCGGCAATCGTGCTGATGCGGATGCGCGCGGCGCTGGCGCTGACCAAGGCAGAAGCGCGGATGCGGCGAATGGCGAATAGCGGGGAAATGTCCGCATGAATCCCTGGCCATTCGTGACAGCCGCTTATGCGATCACGCTAACCGCCACGGCGGTGATCTCACTTGTCAGTTGGTTGGCGATGCGCAACGCCGAAAAGGGCAGCAAATGAAGGCGAAGCATCATCGATTGACGTTGGGGCTGCTGGCGCTCGCCGCGATCGGCGGGGCGAGCGGGCTGGCGCTGTCAGCGTTAAAAGATCAAGCGGCATTTTTCTATGCGCCGGGCGATGTCGCCGCAAAGGGGCTGCCACTTGGCCGGGGCGTGCGGCTGGGCGGGATGGTTGAGGGCGGATCGATCAAAAAGCAGGCCGATGGCGTCACGATTCGCTTCCTGGTGACCGACGGCAAGGCGACCGTGCCGG
>JAIERC010000381.1 GCA_019747165.1 Sphingomonas sp.
CGCTCGATGGCAAAGCCGCGAAGCTGACCGAAATCGCGCGCGTGCCGATCGCGATGGCGGAGCCCTATGGCCTGTGCCTCTATCACGCGGGCCGCAGGCTCTATGCCTTTGTCGTTGGCAAGGACGGGCTGATTATCCAATTGCGGATCGACACCGCCGGTGCCACCGCAACGGCCATCCCGGTCCGCACGATGAAGCTCGCCACCCAGTCAGAAGGCTGCGTGGCTGATGATCGTACCGCGACGCTCTATGTCGCGGAGGAGGATGTCGGCATCTGGCGCTTCGGTGCCGCGCCCGATGCACCAACCACCCCGATCAAGCTTGCCGGCGTCGATGGTGTGCAGCTGATCGCTGATGTGGAGGGGCTGGCGATCGCGGCAAACGGGCGCAAGGGCGGCTGGTTGATCGCGTCGAGCCAGGGCGATTCAGCCTATGCGGCCTGGCGCTTGCCCGACCACCGCTATGTCGGTCGCTTCCGGATCACAGCCAATGGCGCGGTCGGCGGCACCAGCGAAACCGACGGCATCGAAATTTCGACGGCCAATTATGGCGGCGATTTCAAACACGGCCTGATGATCGCCCAGGACGGCGACAACGCCCCGAAAGCGCAAAATTTCAAACTCGTCCGCTGGGCCGATATAGCGGCGGCGCTTCGGCTGAAATAAGATAGCTGTTTTTCGGGCAATTGATCGGCGACCGGGGTATCCTGCTCCATGTCGGGCGGTATCTTGGACCGTACCGGTCGCATCTGCTCGTCTTTTTCGTCCCTTTGCGTTGCAAAACAAAATCGAATATCAGGTATGGGCACAGGAGGTGCCATAATGGATCATGTCGATGTTATCGTGGTGGGGGCCGGGATTTCCGGGGTCGGGGCGGGCTATCACCTGCAAGACAAAAGCCCTGATCGCAGCTATATGATCCTTGAAGGCCGCGCTGACATGGGCGGTACCTGGGACCTGTTTCGCTATCCCGGTATCCGTTCGGATTCGGACATGTACACGCTCGGCTATATTTTTGAGCCGTGGACAGAGGCCAAGGCCATCGCTGACGGGCCGAATATCCTGAACTATGTCAAGCGCACCGCCGCCAAATACGGCATCGACAAGCATATCCGCTTCAACCACCACGTCACCGCTGCGAGCTGGTCGACTGAGGACGCGCGTTGGACGGTGACCTCCGTCACTGAGGGCCGCGAGGTGCAGTATAGCTGCAACTTCCTCTTCATGTGCTCGGGTTATTACAACTATGCCAAGGGCCATATGCCCGATTTTCCCGGCGCGGCCGATTTCGCCGGGCAGATCATCCATCCGCAATTCTGGCCCGACACGCTCGATTATGCTGGCAAGAACGTGGTGGTGATCGGTTCGGGCGCGACTGCGGTAACGATCGTCCCCGAAATGGCGAAGACGGCGGCGCATGTGACGATGCTGCAACGATCACCCACCTATGTCGTCTCGCGCCCGTCCGAGGACGCGCTGGCCAATCGGTTGCGTAACCTGCTGCCCTCAAAGCTCGCTTATGCGCTGGTGCGCTGGCGCAACGTGTTGTTCGGCATGTATTTCTACAACGCCGCCCGCAAGCATCCGGTCCAGGCCAAACAGCGCGTGCTGGCGATGCTCGGTGAACATCTGCCAAGCGAGACGATCGCTGCGCATTTCACGCCCCGCTACAATGTCTGGGATCAGCGGCTGTGCCTGGTGCCCGATTCCGATCTGTTTGATGCGATCAAGGCAGGAACCGCCTCGGTTGTGACCGACACGATTGCGCATTTCGATACAGCGGGTGTGGCGTTGGCGTCTGGCAAGCGGCTCGATGCTGACATCATCGTCACCGCAACCGGGCTGGAGCTGCAATTGCTGAGCGACGTCGCCTTCACCGTTGACGGGCAGCCGCGCGATCTCGCCAAAACCTTCAATTACAAGGGCATGATGTATAGCGACATGCCCAATCTGGCGTCATCCTTTGGCTATACCAATGCCTCCTGGACGCTAAAGGCCGATCTGACCTGTGCCTATGTCTGCCGTTTGTTGAATACCATGAAGAAGCGCGGCCTGCGCCAAGCGACGCCGCACATCGCTGGCGATCTGGAGGCCGCACCGTTCCTTGATTTCACTTCGGGCTATGTCACCCGGGCGATGGAGCGCTTCCCCAAACAGGGCGACAAGCAACCCTGGCAAGTGCATCAAAATTATCTGAAGGATTTGACCGCGCTGCGCTTTGGGTCAGTGGATGACGAGATGGTGTTTTCCAATCCTGAACCAAAGGCGGCGGTTGGTGCGATGCGACGGGAGCCGGTTTCGGCCTGAATTTGGCGCGCACCGCTCAGTCGCCTAGGGTAGGCCCATGACCACTGACCTTGTCACGCGCGCGACAGCCATCCTTGAACAGCTCATCGCCTTTGATACCACGTCGCGTGAGTCAAATCTTGCGCTGATCAGCTATGTCGAGGCGTTGCTGGACGGGCTGGGTATCGCGTCGCATCGGGTGATGAACGCGGAGGGAACCAAGGCGAATGTATATGCGACCCTCGGGCCGATGGTCGCGGGCGGGGTTGTCCTTTCCGGCCATACTGATGTGGTCCCAGTCGATGGGCAGGATTGGACCAGCGACCCTTGGACGCTGACGCAGCGTGGCGATCGATTTTATGGCCGCGGCACCTGCGACATGAAGGGTTTTCTTGCGCTCGCTTTGGCCGCCGCCCCCGATATCCTCGCCGCGCGGTTGGAGCGTCCGGTGCACCTCGCTTTTTCCTATGACGAGGAGGTGGGCTGCCTCGGCGCCCCGTCGATGATCCGCGAACTGGTGCGTGATCTGCCCCCGCCGATGGCAGTTATCGTCGGTGAACCGACCAACATGGAGGTTGTCACCGGCCATAAGGGCATTTCAAGCTGGATCGTTACTGTCACTGGGCACGAAGCGCATTCAAGTCTGACCCATCTGGGTGTGTCGGCCAATATGGTGGCGGTGCGGCTGATGCAGAAACTGGCTGATCTTGCCGATCAGCTTGAGCGGGACGGTGATCCTTATTCCGGCTTCGTGCCGCCGCATGCCACGCTCACGATCGGCCAGATCCAGGGCGGCACGGCGGTCAACATCCTTGCTGGAAAATGCAGCTTTGTCTTCGATCTGCGGACGCCGCCTGGGCAGAATCCGAAGGCGATCATTGCGCCATTTCTCGCTCTGGCGGAAAGCGAGGATGCCAGGATCAAGGCGCAATTTGCGGACGCAGGCGTATCGGTGGTGCGGCGATCAATGACACCTTGTCTGGTGCCCGATCCCGAAAGCCCCGCCGAACATTTGGCGCGCCGCTTGACTGGTGACAACGGCCCGCCGCGGCTAGTCGCTTATGCGGCGGAAGCGGGGCAGTTTCAGGAGGCAGGATTTTCGACGATCATCTGCGGCCCCGGCTCAATCGAGCAGGCGCATCAACCCGATGAGTATCTGGAAATCGCCCAATGGGTTCGCGGCGCTGGCTTTATGGAGCGGCTGATTGAGGCGCTTCGCTAGCTGCTCAGGACGCAATTTCTCCGCGGATTACGCAGTTTACGAATCGCAATATGTCCCGATTCGGGAGACCGTTTCAATTTGGTACACCAGCCTGACAATCGAATGCTTGCCAACCGGTGAGCGGGGTAGCATCGGCCCGACTCCAAAAAATTTCACTGAAATATCAGTATATTATAATGGAATCGGACCGATTATGCAGTTACCAGGGACGAAGTTCTTCCTGGTGGAACAGCGATACAAACATACCCAACATGATTTGTCTCCCAGACTACGTCCATGACGAACGCGCTGTTTTATTAAAGCTTTTTTAACCATGATGCAATGCGATGGCGTCAAAGCGCGGCAATTGCCGCGCGCGGCTCTAGGGTCTGAAAACCGCGCTTAACCTTTCTTTCAAGGCTGAGCCGTAGAACCCGGCATGAATGATGCGCGCTGCTGATCATGGCCCCGGTCACCTGGATGACCGCTTCACGCGACGATCGCTTTTTGCGTCCGCCTCCGCGTCGGGGCTCGCTGTGTCGGGTGATATCGGGCTGCAGCTCGATATGCCGTTCATTGTCAAAAGCTTGCCGCCTGCCCTGGACGACTTGGCTGCCGATTTGTCCGACGCCCTACCGATGATCGCAGCCTGGCGGTTTCTGTGTTTTGCAGAAATCATGAACTTCGTGCCTTTGCGGCGGCATCTCGGTGCGCCGCGTGCTGATTGCCTGATCATGGATGTCGCCGATCGGGTTTCTGAACATCTTCCTGATGCGCGCTTGTCGGTGGTCGGCAGAACCACGCTGGAATTTGGTTTCGGCGGCGACACGATCCAGGATGTCCAGGACGCTTTTGAACGATTGCAGCACGTCTTCGCGGAAGCCATTGATCTGGACGGTGAACCGCACCGGATTGAACTGGCTTTTGGTGGTGCAGCAGCACCGATTGCAACGGCTGAAGAGGTGCGGCTGGTCGAAGAGGCAGAACAGGCGCTGGAAGAGGCGCGTCATGATAATCGAATCACGATCCGCGATCTGTCGCTTGGTACACCTGCCTTTGATCGCGTCAGCTTGGTCCGCGATCTCAAACATGCAGTCGATCGCGGCGAGATGTTCCTGCAATATCAGCCCAAGGTTCATTTGCGTCGACAGGTAATTTCCAGCGCCGAAGCGCTCGTGCGCTGGCAGCATCCCGTGCGTGGCCTGATTTTGCCTGGGGACTTCATCCCAGCGGCGGAGGAATCGCATGCGATTGGTCCGCTGACCCTTTGGACGCTTGATCAAGTCATTGCGGATCAGAAGATGCTCGCAGCCGCTGGCCATGATCTGCTGCTGTTCATCAATATCTCTGGGCAGTTGCTGTGCGATTCCACCTTTGTCGCGCGTGCCTGCCAGATGGTGCAGTCTGGCGGCGCGCGTATCGGCTTCGAAATTACCGAGACATCGGTGATCAGGGACCCTGAGACCGCCATCGCCCATCTTCAGGTATTTGCCGAAACCGGCATCACGTTGGCGATTGACGATTATGGCGCGGGGCTCTCATCGCTCGCCTATCTCAAGCAGTTGCCAGCCAGCGAATTGAAGATCGACAAGCTGTTCGTCACCCAGTTGACGAGCAGCAACCGCGATCCCCTGATCGTTCGCTCGACGATTGATCTGGCGCATGCGCTGGATATGGAAGTAACTGCAGAGGGTGTTGAAACCCCGGCAGCGATGGCCCTGCTGAGCGTGATGGGGTGCGATATGGTTCAGGGCTTTTTGATCAGCCGGCCAATCTCCATTGATGCCTTTCAGCTGTTTCTGGAAGAGGAACGGCACCTGATCGCGGCATGCGATCCGCGCGCATCCTTCTTCCGCCCGGCTAGCTTTTGGAAAAGTGCCTAATTGAGCCGGATCTTAGGGCTCGCTTAACTGGTTCTGCGGATAGTCCACGGAATCTTGGGCCGGGTTGATATTGGAATGATTAGTCTGCGATCCTTTGGCATTCTTGGTGCCGCAATCGTCGCATCCTGCATGGTCGTGCAAAGTGGCGTCGCGGCGGAAATCACCATAGGACCGCCCCTTCGGTCTGCTTCAACCTCTGTAGTTGACGAGTCCATAGCTGCCGCAAAAGATGCTATGCGAGTAAACCCGCGCCAAGCGGCAGTTTTCGCTCGGAGGGCGGAGGACGCTGTCCGCCTTCTTCCCCCATCCGACCAAACCCGCGTCATGATGGCCGAGACCGAATGGCTTCAAGGCGAAGCATTTCTGAGACTGAACGATCCGCAAAGAGCCTCATCGATGATTGATCGAGGATTGCAGGCGCTTTCAAAAATTCAAAAGCCGCTGAAGCTTCGGGGCGACTTGTTGTTAACGCGGGGAGGAGTCCACACGGCCCAGGCAAATGTCTCAGGTGCGTTGGCCGATTACCAGACAGCGCACAACATATATCGGCAGCTCGGTGAAACTCGCAGCCAGGCTGTCGCGCTTCAGCAGATCGCTTCATTGTACCGTGAAGCGGATGATTTCGAAACGGCAATGAAGTACGACAAACAGTCGGCAGAATTATATAAAGGTGATTTTGTTTTAGATATTTCTAACTTCAATAATCGGGGAAATTATTTTGTAAAAATTGGGAAATTTGCGGATGCGGAAGAGCAATACATTAAAGCACTTAAACTTGCACGGAAGTGGAAAAGCCAATCACTGCAAGCACTTTTTCTGCGGAATATTTCAAGAGCCCAATTGAAGGCAGGCCATGTGCAGGCTGCGGAGTCGACGATTGCAGCGGGCATGAAATTGGCGGTGCAGCAGGGCGATATGGCCGGACGCAACCAGCTACTTGCGATTGTCGCGCAAGCGGCGTTGCAGCGGGGCGAATTGCAGAAAGCTGCGGCGGCGATATCGGCAACGTTCAAAGGCGTCGATCTCACCGACACCAGCCTGTCCTATCGCGATGCCCATGAAACGGCCTATCTCACCTATAGCAAAATGGGGCGTCCGGCCTTGGCGCTGGTTCATCTCGAAGCGTTGAAGCGGCTCGATGACCAAACCGCCAAACTCGCTGCATCGACCAACACGGCATTGATGGCTGCGCGATTTGACGATGCTAACAAAGACGCAAAAATTGCGACGCTAAAGGCCAGTGAAGCGATGCAAAGCGCCGCTTTTGAAAAAGCCCGGGCGCGCCAGCAGCGGATTGTCTTTATCGGCATTGTTTTAGCGTCGTCGATTGGCGTGGCGATGCTGATCTTTGGGTTGGTGACCATCAGGCGCAGCCGTAACGAGGTGCGGGCTGCCAACGTCGATCTGGGCGCAAGTAATGTCGCGCTTGAAAAGGCCCTGGCCGCCAAAACCGAATTCTTGGCGACCACCAGCCATGAGATTCGCACCCCGCTCAATGGCATTTTGGGGATGACGCAGGTGATGCTGGCCGATCAGGATCTGGCACCGGCGACCCGCGATCGGTTGAGCGTCGTGCAGGGGGCCGGGCTGACGATGCGGGCGCTGGTCGACGATATTCTTGACGTCGCCAAGATGGAAACGGGCAATTTGACGTTAGAAGCCGTGCCGATGGATCTGCGCGTCGCGTTGCGGGAAGTATCGCGATTGTGGGAAGAACAGGCGCGCGCGCGTGGGATCGGGTTTATCGTTGACCTCGATCGCTGTCCTGCGATGATTGTGGGGGATGCGGCGCGGGTACGTCAGATTGTCTTCAACCTGTTGTCTAATGCGCTAAAATTCACTAGTGTAGGGTCCGTCACGTTGCGCGCCGAGGCGAGCGAAGATGGCCGACTTTTCATTGCCGTCAGCGATACGGGTATTGGGATCCCGGCCGACAAGCTTGACGTGATCTTTGAATCGTTTCGCCAGGTCGATGCTGGCACCACCCGCAAATTTGGTGGGACCGGGCTTGGTCTGTCAATTTGTCGCAATCTTGCGCGCGCAATGGATGGTGAGGTGCAGGTAACGAGCGTTGCGGGGGAGGGGTCAACCTTCAGCGTATCGCTGCCGCTCATCCTCGCCGAAGTAGTCGAGAAAGAGGGTGGCGAAATGCCTGGACCCGCATTGCTGATTGTCGATCGCAACCCGATTTCGCGCAGCATGTTGCGCGCCTTGCTGGCCCCGCGCGCGGGTGAGGTGGCGTTTGCTGCATCGGCGGACGAAGCGGTCAGCTTGATTTCGGCCCAGGCACCAAAACAGGTCTTGATCGACGATGCGACCGTCCGCGCTGAACCGGATATGGATCGGGCATTGCGCTTGATCGCTGCCGTGGCCCTAGTGAAGGGCGCGCAAGCGGCGCTGCTCTGGCCATCGCCCGATGACGCCGAACGGGCTCGGCTCGAATCGACTGGGCTCAACTTGGTCATTGCTAAGCCGATTGGCGGCGATGCGCTTGTGGATTTGCTCTTTCCCCTCTCTGGACAGTTTGTCCCCGATCAGGGTTCTGGCGCTGCCGGAACGCAATGCCTTGTATCGCGTGCGGCTTGACGCGATATGGCACCTGACATGACTGATACGCTCAAATTTTATGGTTTTGCCGCGAGCACGCGGTCGTGAACGTGCTGTTTGTCGAAGACGATCCGATGAACCGGCGCGTTGTCAAAGACATGCTCGATGTGGCCGGGGCAACCATGACGGGCGCGCCAAGCGCTGAAGAAGGTCTGCAGCTGATCGATGCGCATGATTTTGATATTGTGCTGATGGATTTGCGGATGCCGGGCATGGACGGCATGACGGCGATTCGCCATATTCGGGCGCGTACCGATGCCAAGGCGGGCTTGCCTGTGATTGTCGTGACGGCCGACACGGCGGTCGATCTGCGCGACCGTTGCCTGCGCGACGGCGCCGATGAAGTGCTGTTCAAGCCGGTCGCGATGGACTCCCTGTTTGATGCCATCGGCCGCTTGTTAGCGCGCGGTGCCCAGGGCGGCGGCGCTATCCGTTAATTGCCAAAATTGTTGCATAATTGCTGCAATGTGCAGCCCGGGTGCCTTATCGTCTTGCGATTGTGCTTCCGTGGGAGCACCTAGTTTCGGTGACAACAGACTTGTGCGTATGTGTCATCGATTAGGAAGTTTTGCGTAAGGGGTAATATCATGGCCGAACGGATGCTCGATCGGTTGTTGATGACGTTGGATGTTGCCGTCGATGCTTTTGCAATTTGCGAAGTTGATCGCGGCATTCAACTTGTCGCACGCCCTGGTGACGAAATCGAAGTTCATTACATCCTGTCCGGAACAATGCATCTGACGGTCCCCGGGCAGCCATCTATTGTTTGTGGTCCTGGTAGTGTTGTTTTGGTACCGCCGCATATGGCACAAACTATTGGTGCAGATGATTTTCCCGGTCGGCAATTGGTTGCGATGGATCATTGTTCGCCGTCCCACAATGGCATGGTTCGATTTGACGCTACTGGTGGCGGCGACGGTGATTTGCGCTTTATTTGCGGTCTAATCACTGCAAATATTTCGGGGTCATTTGGTTTGCTTGATACGGTTCGTCGGCCAATAGTTGAGGATATGGCGACGGATCCTATTGTTAATGCAAGCTATGAACTGATGGCGGCGGAATTGGCGCAGCCCGATCTTGGCTCACGCGCATTGACCGGGGCGCTGATGAAAGCCTGTCTTCTGTTGCTGCTCCGCAAGCACTTCAGTCGCAGTGAACACGAAACAAGCCTCCTAAGCACGCTACGTGACCCCAGATTGGGCAAAGCGGTGACGGCAGTTCTTGATAAGCCTGCATCTCGTCACAGCGTGGCCGCGCTGGCGTCAACCGCCGGGATGAGCCGATCGGCGTTTGCGCGGGAATTTTCGCACGCTTTTGCAATGAGTCCGATGGAGTTTGTCGCAAAGACGCGGCTGCATCATGCTGCTGAGCTGCTGCGATCCACCAATATGCCGGTCAAAGTCATCGCCGCGCATATCGGCTTTTCCAGCCGGAGCCATTTTAGCCGGGCGTTTCGCGATGGCTATGGCACCGACCCCAGTTCCTTCCGCCGCGCAATCGCCCAAGGTGTCCGTCGTGCGCCTACGCGCCGACGCGAAGTGATTTCGGAAAATATGGTGCGGCACGCGGATATCGCGCCGGCATAATTCTTAGACAGCAGTTTTTTTGGATTTTGCGCCGCTGGTCCAATCCTCGCCAGCCGGTGCTGCATGCGCGCGCGTGCAGCCAATTTGCGCGATCGCCAGCCACCATGGAAAATAAAAAGGATGGAGGCCCGACCGGGAATCGAACCCGGGTGCAAGGATTTGCAGTCCTCTGCGTCACCACTCCGCCATCGGGCCAAGGCGGCGCGTTTGCTGGGTTTTTGCGACGCCGTCAACATCAGGTTTTCGCGCCAATCCGTGAAAGGTTGATGATCATGCTTTGTTCTGCGATTCTGCGGATGTCTATCGCCGAGGATTCTAGACAATCAGGCGACCAAAGTGAGCAATGGCGGGAGAGCTCCAATGGGAAATCTGTCCGCAAAAACGCTGCAAAATCATAGACAAGTTCGGCATGAATAGGCATTGGCGCTTTGGTGTTTGATCCGAAACGTCGAAAATTCGGGGTCTATGCGCGACGCCTTTTTGCTGAGCCCGCTGTCATTGTGCCAACTGGATTGCTTCTGGGCCAATGATTAAGGTCGGCCATGCCTGTCCGGGTAAAATGCCACCCCGGCTTGGCGGTGGCGCTCGCCCGATATACAAGCCGGTCAGCGGCAAAGGTGTGTTGCATATATAAAACGGCTGTGCCAAGGGGGTTTTGTGGTGACGATAGCTGATCAGGGCCAGTTTGCGGCAATGCGCCAGGCAATGGTGTCGAACCAGCTTCGAACCAATTCGGTGAGCGATGCACGGCTGGTGGCGGCGATGGGCCGCGTGCCGCGCGAATCCTACTTGCCGGCAACAATTGCAGGGCTGGCTTATCGTGATACCGCGCTCCCGCTCGGCGCTGGCCGCGCTGCAAATGTGCCGATCGCAACAGGGCGCTTGCTGAATGAGGCTGCGATTAGCGCAAGCGATCGGGTGCTGCTGATCGGCGCGGCGGGCGGCTATACAGCTGCCGTGCTCGCTGAAATCGCGGCCTTCGTCGTCGCCGTTGAATGCGATCCGGCATTGATGGCGATTGCGCGGCGGGCACTGGCGGGTAATGCCCGCATTCAGCTCATCGACGGGCCGCTTGAGCGCGGCTATCCCGATGGCGCTCCATATGATGTGCTGGTCGTTGATGGGGCGGTGCCCAAATTGCCGCAGACGTTGATCGATCAATTGGCAATTGGTGGGCGAGCGGTTAGCGGCATTGTCGATCGCGGTGTGACCAGACTTGCCATGGGCCAGCGCAGCGCTGGAGGTTTTGGGCTGATCGATTTTGCCGATATTGATTGCGTTGCCTTGCCGGGCTTCGCCATTTCCCAGGATTTTGTTTTTTGAGAAAGCCCCTCGTCATGGTTTCGCTGTCGTCTGTTTCTTTAGTCAAATCCCGGTTCCTGGCGGGGGTGGCGCTGGCCGTGCTCGCAGTGCCGGCCTCGGCGGAGACGCTGCGTGAAGCGTTGATCGAGGCCTATAAGACAAACCCGACCCTTGCTGCGCAGCGTGACAATGTTCGGGCGCTCGACGAAAATGTCCCGATTGCGCGTGCTCCTGGGTTGCCTGCCGTGCAGCTGCAAAGCACGTACAGCGAAAATGTTGTTACTTCCGTCTCCAGCTTTATTGCACCATCGAGATTGACCAACACGCAAGGCAGCCTGACCGTCCCGGTCTATGCTGGCGGAGCGATCAAGAATGCAATTTCGGCAGCCAATACTCGAGTTGAAGGGGGGAGGGCGTCGCTCAGGGGGACCGAAGCTGATCTCTTCACCAGCGTGGTCGGCGCATATATGGATGTGATCCGGGATGAATCTGTCGTCCGGCTCAACCAGCAAAATACCAGCGTCCTTGAGGTCAATTTGCAGGCGTCCAAGGACCGCTTCCAGGTCGGCGACCTGACGCGGACCGATGTCGCCCAGTCGGACGCGCGACTGGCGCTGGCGCGCAGCCAGCTGCAAAGTGCCGAGGCGCGGCTGATTTCGAGCCGGGAATCCTATATTCGGCTGGTCGGATCGCCCCCGGGCACGCTGCAGACGCCACCACCCTTGCCGAGCCTGCCGCGTGATCCCGATATCGCGGTTGAAATCGCGCTCGCAGACAATCCGGCGCTGCTCGCCGCCAGAAAGGCAGGCGATGCGACCAAATATGATATTCGTGTTGCCAAATCTGCGCGGCTGCCTCGTGTGGATGCCTTTGTCCAAGGGGCATATACCAATTTTCTAGGCACGCTTGGTGCCGGTTTTATCGGGGCGACTTTCCCGCAATTTGACCGAACCGCGCAACTTGGTTTGCGGATGACATTGCCGCTTTATCAAGGTGGCGGCCCCGCTGCTCGCGTCCGTCAGGCAGAGGCGCGGCGCAGCCAGGCGCTTGAACAACTCACCGAAGCAGAGCGCGGCGTTGTTGCGCAGGTTCGATCGGCCTTTGCGGTTTGGCAATCGTCGCTTGAAGTTATCAAGTCGGCCGAGATTGCGGTCGAGGCCAATAAGCTCGCCCTGGAAGGGGTGAAGGCGGAAAACAGCGTTGGCAATCGCACGATTCTCGAAATTCTGAACGCCGAACAGGAATTGCTGAATTCGCGCGTGACCTTGGTGACGGCGCAGCGCGATGCCTATGTGGCTGGGTTCGCGCTGCTCGCCGCAACCGGGCATGCAGAGGCGAAGGATCTGGGGCTGGATGCAGGCCCGCTTTATGACCCCGTCGCCAATTACGATCGCGTCCATAATAGCTTGTTGGACTGGACAGACGGTCGCCCTGCAGCCGCTTCCGCGACCAGCACCGCCAAGACGCCCGCGCAAACCGCGATTGTCGCGCCGACGGTTGACAGTACCACCTCTAATCCCGCAGTTACGGCTCCCAAGGATCGTTAACCACGATTACTGAGGCAAGGGACGGCAATCATGGGGGACATTAGCGCCGAACCGTCGATGGAAGACATTCTTTCTTCCATCAAGCGGATCATCGCAGAAGATGGTGACAATGGCGGTGTCGTGCGATCGCGTCGTGCGCCCCGCAACCCGCCGCAGCCCGCGCCAGCGGTTGCATCGCCGTTGTCTTCGCGCGCCCGGATGGCCGATCCTGCGGACATTCTGGAACTCAGCAATCCGGTGACCGGGGATGCTGAGGACGACGCAACGCTCATCGAACGCGTGGAGGCCGCCTTGTCGACCGAATCGATTTTGTCTGAAAGTGCAGCCCAGGCAAGTCGTGGATCGCTGGATACGCTGTCCCGTTTGGTCGTGAAGCCCCTCGCCGCTGCTGCTCCCGAAACCCCGGCACCCGAAACGCTGGAGGGCCTTGTCCGCGAAATGTTGCGGCCGATGCTGCGGGAATGGCTCGATGCCAAGCTGCCCGGCATGGTTGAAGAGATGGTCGCGCGCGAAATTGCGCGCATCACCCGGGGCCGCTGAACCCGACAGGCTGACGCAGCGCAGCATAAGGCTAGCGAAGCACGCCACTGCCAGTTAAGGGCAAGGGCATGAGCGAGCTTCCCAAGACATTCGACCCCGCTGACATCGAGCGCCGTTGGTACGCGCATTGGGAGGCGAACGGCCTGTTCCATCCCGAGCGACCAGGTGCCGAGCCGTGGACGATCGTCAACCCGCCGCCCAATGTAACAGGCAGCCTGCATATCGGCCATGCGCTCGACAATACGCTGCAGGATATCCTGACGCGCCATGCCCGGTTACAGGGCAAGGATGCCTTGTGGGTGGTCGGCACCGACCATGCCGGCATCGCGACGCAGATGGTGGTCGAACGGCAACTCGCCGCCAAGCAGGACAAGCGCACGAACTACACGCGCGAAGCGTTCGTCGAGAAAGTCTGGGACTGGAAACGCGAGAGTGGCGGCGAGATTACGCAGCAGTTGCGGCGGCTGGGCTGTTCGATGGATTGGGCGAACGAACGCTTCACGATGGACGAGGGCTTTTCCAAGGCCGTTATCAAGGTGTTCGTCGATCTGTACAACCAGGGCCTGCTGTATCGCGACAAAAGGCTGGTGAACTGGGACCCGGGCCTGGGCACCGCGATCAGCGATCTGGAGGTCGAGACGCAGGAGGTGAAGGGCAGCTTCTGGCACTTCCGCTATCCGCTGGCCGATGGCGTGACGCTGCCCGATGGCACCGATCATCTGGTGGTCGCAACGACGCGGCCTGAGACGATGCTCGCCGATATGCGCGTTGCCGTAAACGCGGCGGACGAACGCTATCAGTCAGTGATTGGCAAATCGGTGATCCAGCCGATCACCGGGCGGTTGCTGGAAATCGTGGCGGACGACCATGCCGATCCTTCGCTTGGGTCGGGTGTCGTTAAGATCACGCCCGGCCACGACTTTAACGATTTCGAGGTCGGCAAGCGCGCGGGCATCAAGGCGGCGGAGATGCTCAACATGTTCGATGCCAAGGCCAATGTGGTTCAGACGGCAGACGGGCTGGTGCCTGAAGCGTTCATCGGCCTGCCGCGCTTCAAGACAGACGGCATCCCCGGCGCGCGCGAAATGGCGGTCGGTTGGATGAAGGAGCATGGCTTCCTCGTCCCCCATATCGACAAGGAAGGGGTGGAGCACGACGCTGAACCCCGCACGATCCAGACACCGTTCGGGGATCGCTCGAACGTGGTGATCGAGCCGTGGCTGACCGACCAATGGTATGTCGATGCCGCGACGCTGGCGAAGGCGCCGATCGAGGCAGTGCGATCCGGCGCGATCGAGATTGTGCCCAAGACCTGGGAGAAGACCTTCTTCAACTGGATGGAGAATATCCAGCCCTGGTGTGTGTCGAGGCAGTTATGGTGGGGGCACCGGATACCGGCTTGGTATGGGCCTGTTTGGGAAAATGAGTCGCTTTCCGTGAATTGGAGCGATCAAGCAAAAAACAAAGTTTTCGTTGCTACTGATCAGGATGACCTCCGAAGCCAACTGCAGACCTATTATCCTGAACATAAAAAGTTCGCATTTGCTTCGACCTGGAATGATTGGGTCGGGCGAGAGCAAACTAATATGGCAAAAGAAATAAATGACGGGGAGGTGGTGGATGAGATCGTACTCCTTCACGATCCCGACGTCCTCGATACCTGGTTCTCCTCCGCGCTCTGGCCGTTTGCAACGATGGGGTGGCCGGGTGAGAATTCCTCCCCCAGCTTGCTGGGGGAGGGGGACCATGCGCAGCATGGTGGAGGGGCCGATGCAGCCCCTCCACCACGCCCTGCGGGCGCGGTCCCCCTCCCCGAGACAAGCTCGGGGAGGAATTTACTGGGCCGCCGCTACCCGAACGACGTGCTCATTTCCGGCTTCGACATCCTGTTCTTCTGGGACGCGCGGATGATGATGCAGGGGATGCACTTCATGGGGGATGTGCCGTTCCGCAAGCTCTACCTGCACGGGCTGGTGCGCGCGGCGGATGGGCAGAAAATGTCCAAGTCCAAGGGCAATACCGTCGATCCGCTCGGGCTGATCGACAAATATGGCGCGGATGCGCTGCGCTTCTTCATGGCGGCGATGGAGAGCCAGGGCCGCGACATCAAGATGGATGAGAAGCGCGTCGAGGGATACCGCAACTTCGCGACCAAGCTGTGGAATGCGGCGCGGTTCGCGCAGGGCAACGGGATTGTGGCCAGCAGTACGCCACAGGCACCGGTGGCGACGCTGGCGGTCAACAAATGGATTATCGGCGAGACGATCCGTGCAATTCAAGCGGTGGATGCAGCGCTCGCCGATTTGCGCTTCGACGGCGCGGCGAACGCGATCTACCAGTTCGTGTGGAGCCAGTTTTGCGACTGGTATCTGGAGCTGATCAAGCCCGTGCTTTCAAGCCCCTCCCCTTTAGGGGAGGGGCTTAGTGAGGCAGACGAAACACGCGCAGTCGCAGGCTGGGTGCTCGACCAGATTTTGGTGATCCTCCACCCGTTCATGCCCTTCATCACCGAAGAGCTGTGGTCCAAAATGGGCGCCCGCGACGGCGAGCTGATCGTGGCGCAATGGCCGGTGGTCGATGCGAGCGCGATCGATGAGGCGGCGAGCAAGGAGATCGATTGGCTGATCAAGCTGGTGAGCGAAATCCGAGCGGCGCGCAATGAACTGACGATCGCGCCGGGCACGCGAATGGCGATGCATGTTCGCGACGCCTCTTCAGCTACGCAGACACGGCTTGAGAAGCAGGGGGCGGCATTGGCTCGCTTGGCGCGGGTCGATAGCGTGATGGGTGCAGCACCCGCTGGCGGTGCGGCGCAGATCGTTGTCGATGAAGCGACATTCGTCCTCCCGCTCGAAGGCGTGATTGATCTGGACGCAGAACGTGCCCGCCTCACCAAGGGCATCGCCGCCGCCGAGAAAGAGCGCGACTCACTCGCGGCCCGCCTCAACAACCCCAGCTTCGTCGAACGCGCCAAGCCCGAGGCGATCGAGAAGGCGCGGGCGGACCATGCTGAAAAGTCTGCTGAGGCCGAGCGGTTGAGCGCAGCCCTTGCGCGGTTGGGCTGAGGGTGGACCGACCTGTCACCCGCCCAGGCCAGCGCGACCTGACGACCGGCCCGATCGGCAAGACGTTGGTCTTGTTCGCGTTGCCGACGATGGCGGCTAACATTCTGCAATCGCTCAACGGGTCGATCAACGCGATCTGGGTCGGGCGGTTTCTGGGCGAAAGCGCGCTGGCGGCGACGTCAAACGCCAACAACATCATGTTCCTGATGTTTGCGGCTGTATTTGGCTTTGGCATGGCGGCGACGATCCTAGTTGGGCAGAGCTTTGGCCGCCGCGATATCGATGGTGCGCGCCGCGCCTTCGGGTCGGCGGTGGGGCTCATCTTCTGGTCGTCGATCGTCGTGGCGACGCTGGGATGGATTTTCGCGCCGCAGATTCTCATTCTGCTGGCGACGCCGGGGGAAGCGATGCCGCTGGCGCTGACCTATTTGCGGATCATCTTCCTGTCGCTGCCGTCGTCGATGCTGATGGTGCTGATGATGATGGGGCTGCGCGGCACGGGCGATTCGATGACGCCCTTGTGGTTCGGCCTGTTGTCGTCGCTGCTCGACATGATCCTGAACCCGTTGCTGATCGCCGGGTTGGGGCCGTTTCCACGGATGGGGATTGCGGGCGCAGCGACCGCGACACTGATCGCCAATGTCGGGGCGGTGGCGGGGCTGGTTGGCTATATCTATTGGAAGGACCTGACACTGCGGCTGCGCGGGCCAGAGCTTGCCTATCTCTTCCCCAGCCGCGAGGTCGTATGGGCGATTGTGACCAAGGGCGTGCCAATTGGCGCGCAGATGATCGTGATCGCGGTGGCCGGGCTCACGATGTTGGGGCTGGTCAATCGGGAAGGCGTGGATACCACGGCGGCATTCGGCGTGACGTTGCAGCTCTGGGCTTATGTCCAGATGCCAGCGATGGCGGTGGGCGCTGCGGTGAGTGCGATGGCGGCGCAGAATATCGGCGCGAACAAATGGGACCGGGTAGAGGCGACGACCCGATCGGGGCTGATCTTCGTTACCGCGATTACGACGACGATGGTGTTGGCGTTGCTTGTGTTTGATCGGCCGGTAATGGCGCTGTTCCTGGGCGGCGACAGCCCCGCATTGCCGATTGCACGGCATATCCAGTTGTTGGCGACGTGGAATTTCGTTCTGTTCGGGATGACGATGGTGTTCTTCGGCGTGGTGCGCGCCAATGGCGCGGTGCTGGGGCCGTTGTTGATCCTGCTGGTCGCGATGTTCCCTGTGCGGATCGCCTTTGCCACGGTGATGAAGCCGGTTTTGGGCGTGGATGCGCTCTGGCTGTCCTTCCCATTGGGGTCGGTCGCGACCTTTGCGCTGTCGGCGCTGTTTTATCGCTATGGCAACTGGCGCACCGCCCATTTGTTGGTGCCGCACGCCCATGAAGCGGCAGAGGCGCATTGCCATGCCCAGGCAACCGGCGACCCGGCGGCGACCCTGCACCCGCTTGGATGACAGCTTTTGGCGTCGTCCTTGCTCGCCCCGCGTCGCGGCGAAACGAAGGTGAAGACGTATTTCCAAGGGCCTCCCCCAAACCCGCCCTTCGACATGCCATTGTGGCCATTGCGCAAGTGTTGGCCAGGACCAACGCGCAGGGTTTGACGCTTCAAGACTTGCCCCGCGCGCGCTGATCGCCCACAAACCGCGCCATGAGCCATTATCCCGCGCTTCGCCTTCGTCGCACCCGTTCCGCCCCGTGGAGCCGTCGTCTCCATGCCGAAACCGTGCTGACCCCCGCCGACCTGATCTGGCCGCTGTTCATCGCGGATGGCGAGGGTGTTGAAGAGCCGATCGCCAGCCTGCCCGGCGTGTCGCGCTGGTCGGTCGATGGCATCGTCGCGCGGGCGAAGGAAGCACAGGCCGCGGGGATCGCGTGCATCGCATTGTTCCCCAACACGCCGCGCGAATTGCGGACCGAGGACGGGCGCGAGGCGCTCAATCCCGATAATCTGATGTGCCGCGCGATCGGCGCGATAAAGGATGCGGTGCCCGATATCGGCGTGCTGACCGATGTCGCGCTCGATCCCTATACCGCGCATGGGCATGACGGGCTCGTCGATAGCCAGGGCTATGTGCTGAACGACGACACCGCAGAGGTGCTGGTCGCCCAGGCGCTCAACCAGGCGGCGGCGGGGGCCGACATTATTGCGCCGTCGGATATGATGGACGGGCGCATCGGCCTGATCCGTGACGCGCTGGAGGACGAAGGGCATGTCAACGTCCAGATCATGTCCTATGCCGCCAAATATGCGAGCGCCTTTTACGGACCGTTCCGTGATGCGGTGGGATCACGCGGGCTGCTGAAGGGCGACAAGAGAACCTATCAGATGGACCCCGCCAATGCCGAGGAGGCGCTGCGCGAGGTGCAGCTTGACCTTGACGAAGGCGCGGACAGCGTGATGGTCAAGCCGGGCTTGCCCTATCTCGACATCATCGTGCGCGTGAAGGCGGCGTTCGAGGTCCCTGTATTTGCTTATCAAGTGTCCGGCGAATATGCGATGATCGAGGCAGCGGTCGCGGCGGGCGCGGCGGAGCGCGACCCAATGGTGCTGGAAACGCTGATGGCGTTCAAGCGCGCAGGGGTTTCTGGGGTGTTGACCTATCACGCGCTCCACGCGGCGCGCCTGATGGGCGGCTGATCCGGGCGCGGCGCTGTGATTACCACTGAGCGGCTGATCCTCCGCTTGCCCGAGCCGCGCGACCGGGCGGCGCTCCACGCGATGTGGGCCGATTCTGGCGTGATGGCAGAGCTTGGCCCGGTGAAGGACGAAGCGGCGAGCGATGCCGTGATCGCCAAACATGACGGCTATCGG